>JAIQGF010000014.1 GCA_020072845.1 Terriglobia bacterium | reverse complement strand
ACTTGACCAGCCCGGGCACGGCACTGGGCACGATCGCCTACATGTCGCCGGAGCAGGCGCTGGGCGAAGACCTGGATGCGCGCACCGACCTGTTCTCCTTCGGGGTGGTGCTGTACGAAATGGCCACCGGCGCCTTGCCATTCCAGGGGACGACCTCGGCGGCGCTGTTCGACTCAATCCTGCACAAGCAAGCCGCCGGAGTGGCCAGCCTGAATGCGGACGTGCCGGTCGAGCTGGAACACATCGTCGGCAAGTGCCTGGAAAAAGATCGCGAGCTGCGCTACCAGACGGCGGCGGAAATCCGCGGCGACCTGCGCCGCTTGCAGCGCGACGGCAGTTCCAGCCGCTCTACGGCAACCCCGGCCGCGACCCCGGCTGCGCCGATCGCAGCGGCGGCCTCCGGGAGCGCCAAACGGATGCTCCCGCTGGTCGCCGCTGCGGCCGCGGTTGTAGCGCTGGTGGTTGGCATCTACATCGGCCGGCTCTTATTCCTGCAGCCTCCGCCGCCACCCCCGCTCTACCACCAGCTTACGTTCCGGCGCGGCAGCATTCGCGCGGCCCGCTTCGGGCCGGACGGCCAGACCATCCTGTACAGCGCCGCCTGGCAGGGCAATCCCAGCGACGTCTATACTGCGCGGCCGGAGGCGCCGGAGTCGCGTTCGATGGGATTGCCGCGAACCCAACTGCTGTCGGTCTCTTCCAGCGGCGAGATGGCGGTGCTGTTGAATGCGCACGCCATCGGGACGTGGGTGACTACCGGCACGCTAGCGCGGGCGCCTTTGATTGGCGGCGCGCCGCGCGAAATTCTCGCCAACGTGCAATGGGCCGATTGGAGCCCGGACGGAAAAGAGCTGGCCATCGTGCGCGACGTGAATGGCCGCAACCGCCTGGAGTATCCCGCCGGAAAAGTGCTCTACCAATCGGGGGGATGGATCGGGAGCCCGCGGGTTTCCCCACAGGGCGATCGCATTGCCTTCATTGACCATCCGCTGCAAGGCGACGACGGCGGTTCTGTGGCCGCGGTGGATCTGCAGGGGAAGAGAACGGTGCTTTCCGCCGACTGGTACACCGTGCAGGGACTGGCGTGGTCGCCGGATGGAAAAGAGGTCTGGTTTACGTCCAGCAAATCGGGGATCGACCGGACGCTATGGGCGGTCTCGCTTGACGGCAAGCAGCGCCTGGTGACGCGCATGCCGGGCACGCTGATGCTGCTCGACATCTTTAAGGACGGCCGGGTGCTGCTGACGCGCGCCAGTTGGCGCCGCGAACTGATGGCCATCGTCGGCAAGGATGCCAAGGAGCAGGACCTGTCCTGGTTCGATTACTCGTATCCCGGCGATTTGTCGGGCGACGGCAAGACACTGCTGTTCGATGAAGAAGGCAGCGGCGGTGGCCTGGCGTATTCGAAGTCGGGCGGTCTCACCTATGCGGTGTACGTGCGCAAGACGGACGGCTCGCCGGCGGTGCTGCTGGGAGAAGGCGCGGCGGTTGCGCTGTCGCCCGACGGTAAGTGGGCGGTTGCGCAGTCGCCTGGTTCTCCGGCGCAGTTGCGGCTGTTGCCGACCGGCGTTGGTGATGCCCGGGAACTCACCCACGACAACATCAATCACACCTGGGCGCGCTGGTTCCCTGACGGCAAGCGCATCCTGTTCTCAGGAAATGAGCCCAGCAGAGGCACACGCCTGTTCGTGCTCGACGTAGGCTCGGGCAAATCGCATGCGATTACTCCCGAGGGCCTGGTGAGCACCTCGTTCGCCATCGCGCCCGATGCAAAATTCGTTGCCGCCGTTGCCGGAGACGAAAAAGGCTACCTGTATCCGATCGACGGAGGAGATCCCAAGCCCATTCCGGGATTCGTAGCCGGGGAGCAGCCGATCACCTTCAGCAATGATGGCGGGTTATACGTTTACCAGCCGGGAGAATTACCGGCGCGCGTGTTCCGCCTGGATATGATGACCGGCCGGCGCTCGGCGTGGAAGCAGTTGATGCCGTCCGATCCGGCGGGCGTGGTGACCATCGGCCCGATCCTGCTGACGCCCGACGCCAAAACTGCGGTGTATGGCTACCATCGCACGCTGTCGGATCTGTATTTGGTGGATGGAATGAAGTAGGGGAAAGCTGTTAGCTGTTAGCTCATAACTCCTGGCGAAAATCTGGTCAGCCGTCCCTACGGGACTTCGGCGAGTTTAGCGCACCATTCCCGGCGCTGAAGCGCCGGGCTATTTTCATCCGCCCCTGCGGGGCTGAGGGGTAGCAGTTCCTTCTGATGGGCTTACCTCGGCGGCATTGCCCGCCAAAACGGCATGAAAGCACTGGCCGTCGGCGGCACCGATGACTAGTTCGAATCACGCTTGCTGATCGCGTCGACAAAAGTCCCATGTGTTGGTTGTCTATGGATGGCTGCAACTCCGGACCAGAATGAAACCCGTCCGGTACGGCGGAAACTCCGGACCAAAATGAAACCCGTCCGGTACGGACGAATGACAATAGCCCGGCACTTCAGTGCCGGGAGCAGGGTACGATGAGCGTCCAGTCCCGTAGGGACGGTTGAATTCAAGCTCGGGAGTGCTGCATGGCACACATCCATAATTCGGGTCTCGTTCACGCGTGGGCTTTTGCTTGAACAGGAGTTCTATTGCGAATCAAAGATTTCCCATTCTGCGAATACGTGATCAGGGTCCGCTGGCAGGCGGTAATGGGTGATCGAAGACGACCGGAGCGACACCGGAGACAGAGGATTGCGTGCGAAGAAATTGTGGAAAATATTCATTCTAAGCCGTTCGCCGTCCAGCAGTAGCAATGCAATCGCACTTAGGCTGGTGTTGGCCAGTCGCGTCGCCTTACGCCGTGGTCCGTGCCATCTTGCGACCACCGTTGCACCGCCTTCTGGAGCGGGTTCGGGCGTTATAAGAATGCTTTCAACCCCGTACATTGCCACCTTGATTGCGTAGGCATCGCAGATCTCAGGCCAGAGTTGTACATTGTCATACAGAACCAACAACGTCGGAATCTTGCCGCCAGACAATCGCTTCAATTGAGGCATGGCGCTATTTATCTTCGATCGAACCCCGTCGCCAGGTCTGCCATCATAGAAAGCGTCTGATTCGTCCAATTCATCGGGGGATTTGAGCAATGTGCGGCGTTCTGCCGCAGTAGCATCGAACTGCTTTACTTCTACGATGATTGCTGCATCTCGGTGCCGGACAAGGTAATCGGGGGTTTTCTCACTCTCAGGAACCACCTTTTCCACAACAACACAGTTGCTGTGGCAGAATTCCTCAAACAACTCCTCAGACTCCGTCAAGCGGTACTCTCTTCTTGACAAATCACTCCTTCACCGCAATCCCCAGCGTCTTCATCTTCCGGTACAGGTGAGATCTCTCCAGTCCCAGCACTTCCGCGGTGCGGCTGACGTTGCCGTGATTCTGGTCGAGGGTTTTCAAAATGAAGTCGCGTTCGTAGGCGGCCCGCGCCTGGTGCAGGGTGGAGAAGCCGTCGCCCCCGCGGCGCGAAGTATCGCGATAGACCAGCGGCGGCAGGTGCTTGCGGTCGAGTTTTGTGACCGCGGGGTTCATGATGACGATGCGCTCGATCACGTTTCTTAACTCGCGCACGTTGCCCGGCCACGAGTAGCGCATGAGCGTGTCAATGGCGTCGTCGGTCATCTCCTTGGTGCGGCGGCTGTATTGCGAGGAAAATTCCTTGAGGAAATGGCGCGCCAGCAGGGGCACGTCTTCCAGACGCTCGCGCAGCGGCGGGACGTAGAAGGGAATGACGTTCAAACGATAAAACAAGTCCTCGCGGAAATTGCCCTTGGAAATCTCCTCTTCCAGGTCGTGATTGGTGGCGGCGATGACGCGCGCGTCCACGGTGACCACCTCGTCTCCCCCAACCGGCGTGAAGCTCTGTTCGTCGAGGGTGCGCAGAACTTTCGCCTGCGTCTTCAGGCTCATGTCGCCGACTTCGTCGAGGAACAGCGTGCCCCCGTCCGCCTTCTGAAATTTTCCTTCCTTGTCGGCGCTCGCTCCGGCAAATGAGCCTTTGCGGTGGCCGAACAATTCGCTCTCGATCAGGTCTTCGGGGATGGCGGCGCAGTTGACCTCGACGAACATGGCCTCGTAACGCTCGCTTTCGGCGTGGATGGCGCGGGCGACGAGTTCCTTGCCGGTGCCGGATTCGCCGAAGATGAGCACGCGCCCGTTGGTCGGCGCCATGAGCGCGATCTGCTGGCGCAGCGCCTTCATCGGGATGCTCTCGCCGGCGATCACGCTCTTGGGCTGCTGGCGCTTGAGGTCGCGGTTCTCCACGCGCAGGCGGCGCGCCTCGGCCGCGTTCTTCACCAGGATGAGCGTCTTCTCGATGGAGAGCGGTTTTTCCAGAAAGTCAAAGGCGCCCAGCTTGGTGGCGCGCACGGCGGTTTCGATGGTGCCGTGGCCGGAGATCATGATGACCTCGGGCGAGGCATCGGATTGCTTGATCTTGTGCAGCGTTTCCAGGCCGTCCATGCCGGGCAGCCAGATGTCGAGCAGCACCACGTCAAACGGGCGCTTGTCGAGCATCTCCAGGCAGACCTCCCCGCTGCCGGCGAGCGCGGCGGTATAGCCTTCGTCCTCGAGCACGCCCTTGAGCGACTCGCGGATGCCGGGCTCGTCGTCGACGATGAGGACGTTATGCATGGGCCATCTGCGCCGGTTCGGCGGCGACCGGCAGCTCGACAATGAAGCGCGCGCCCACCGGCTTGTTTTCCTCGACACGAATGGTGCCGCGGTGGTCTTCCACGATGCGGCTGACGATGGCCAGCCCGAGCCCGGTGCCGCGCTTCTTGGTGGAGAAATACGGCAGGAACAATTTTTCCTTGAGCTCGTGGGTGACGCCGTGGCCGCTGTCGGCGATCACGATCTCGATGGCGTCGCGCGTCCCGGCCAGCGCGGTGCTGATGTCCACTTCGCGGATCAGAGACTCCTGCATGGCTTCGGCGGCATTGTCCACCAGGTTGGCGATGGCGCGCTTGATGGCCTCGGGATCGGCCATGACTTTCGGCAGGTCGGGTGCAAGCTGGGTGTGGACGCGGATGTTGTCGAGCCGCCCGTTGAACATGGCGAGCGCGGATTCCACGATGGCGTTGATGTCGGCGGGTTGCGGCTGCGCCTGCGGGAAGCGGGCAAACGTAGCGAACTCGTCCACCAGCGTGCGCACGGTTTCGACGGCGCCACCGATGGTCTCGGCGCAACCCTTGATCACTTCCAGCGACTGCGGGTCAGGCGGCGTGCCGCGCTCCAGGTGGCGGCGGATGCGCTCGGCGGAGAGCGCGATGGGGGTCAGCGGGTTCTTGATTTCGTGCGCCACCCGGCGCGCCACCTCGCGCCAGGCGGCCTGCTTCTGCGCCTTGAGCAGGTCCGATAAATCCTCGAAGACGAGCACGTAGCCGAGGCGCTGGCCTTCGTGCTGCAACGACGCAGCGGTCACCGCCGCGGTCAGATGGCGGCGCTGAAACGGGATTTCCATCTGGATGGTGGTGGAGCCCATGCGGTCGGCCTTGCGCAGCAGATGGCGCATCTCCTGCATGACGTCCGGCGGAAAGATGGAATCAATGCGTGCGCCCTCGTGCGAGCCGTTGCCCTCGGGCCACAGAATACGGTTGAGCGCGTTGTTGGTGTGGGTGATGCGGCGTTCGGCATCGAGAGACAGCACGCCGGTGGGAATGCTTTCCAGGATGGTTTCCATGTGGCGGCGGCGCTGCTCCAGGGCGGCGTTGGCATCGGCGAGTTCCCGGCTGGAGGCCTCGATCTGCCGGCGCGAGGATTCCAGCTCCTCCGCCATGCGGTTGAAGGAGCGCACCAGCTTGCCCAGCTCGTCGCCGGTATCCACGGCAACTCGGTAATCGAATTTTCCGCGCGAGATTTGCTCGGTTGCTTCCGCCAGCGCTGCCACCGGCCGGGTGACGAATTTGGAGAGGAACAGCGCCATCCAGGTGGAGGCGAACAGCACCAGCACGGTGAGCAGGAGCAGCAGTCCCATGTAGGTGCGGCGGACGAGCTTGCGCTGCTGCGCCAGTTCCATGTAACGGCGCTGGCTGGCTTCGATCTGCGCCATGGTGCGCGAGAATTCCGGCGGCAGCGGCATGCCGACCAGCACCCATCCGCCGCGTCCGCCCACCATCGCCGACCCCAGCATGTACTCGACGCCGTTCAGAGTGAAGGATTTGGGCAACGGCAGCAGCGTCCCCTGGTGCTCGCCGATGCGCTGGCGCACCATCGGCCAGGGCTCGGGCAGGTGGTACGCGGCCTCGGCTTCGCCGTCCAGGATGGCGACCGCGAAGCCACCCTGAAGAGGCGCGTCGTGGTGGCGGAAGATGTTGACCACCTGTCCGAAATCGCCTTTCTCAAACCCGCGCTGCGTAGGCGCCGCTTCGGCGATGGAGGTGGCTTCCGCCTTGGCGTTGTCCGCCGCGTAGCTGGAGAGCAGCGTTCCGACGCGCGCCGTGTCCTGGCGGACTTCCTCCACCGGGCGAGAGAACCACTTGTCAATCGAGCGGTTCATCAGCCCATACGCAAACATGAACATGAACAGCACCGGGCCGAACGACAGCACCAGAGCACCCAGCACCATCTTGGTGCGAAATCTCGAGCCCAGCACGCCTCCCCGCGTTTCGGCAAACAACTTGAGTAGAGTGCGCGCCAGCACGACCATGAGCGCCAGCAGCAGAAGGAAGATGAGCGAGGAGAGGGCGGAGAAGATCAGCGTCTGCTCGCTGGTGGTGGGGCGGAGGAACGTAAGATCGAATGCCTGCTGGGACGAAACTACAAACAACAATAGAAAGATGATGATCGCGAGAATGATCAGGGCAGTACGGCGCCGGCGCGAGCTTTCCTCGGAACGAATTGGCGCTTTAGCAGACAAAAGGAGCGGCCCCGCGACAGAAGCGCGTCATGCGGGGCGATAGGGACATTATAACGGGAGAACCAGCAGGGAAATTCAGCGAAGACGCGGCCGACGCGCGGGGGCTTGGGGCGTTAGCCGTGGCCCTCGAACCGGCAGGAACAGCCGCAGCGGGCACTGGTCGCAAAGCGCCTTCGACTTCAAACAAAAATTCTTTCCTACACCGACGATCAAACCGTGCATTTCGTTGAAGACCTGTGCGGTCGCGGTGCGACGAATGGTGCTCATGCGAGAGGGCGAGTGGCACGAACCTTCGGGAGAGGCCAGTGGCTGGTGGTCAGTAGCCGGTAAATGCGGGTCGCCTTCGCATTGCGCTACGAATTCGGGTGTGCCCAGGGCGCCTTCGAACAGGTTGCGAATGTCGTCGTAGGGCGCGTTCGGGGGGAGGATACGGTGGCGGTCGAGGATGCGGCGGGTGTAGGCGTCCACGACGAAAACCGGATGATTGCCGGCGTAGAGCAGGATGGAGTCCGCGGTTTCCGGGCCGATGCCGTTCAGCGCCAGCAATTCCGCGCGCAATTCGGCGGTGGGGCGGGTGAACATGCGCTGGAGAGAGCCGGCATGGCGCTCATCCAGGTAGGCGACGAAATTTTTCAACCGCGCCGCTTTTTGACGGTAATAACCCGCGGAGCGGATGAGCTGCTCCAGTTGCGGGAGCGGCGTGTTGCGAATTCCCCTGAGGCTAAGCACGCGCGCCCGGCGCAGTTGCGCCAAGGCCTTTTCGACGTTGGCCCACGCCGTATTCTGGGTGAGAAAGGCGCCGACGACGACCTCGAAGCGGCTCCGCGCCGGCCACCAGTGCTGACGTCCCCAGGCGCGAAACAGGGTCTGGTAGAAGGCGCGAATTGTTTCCGAGCGGGAAAGGGCCACAAAATAAGTTTAAACGTCCGCCGCCGGGGCGTGGGGAGAGCCCAGCCGTATCAGTGCCTGGCGCAGGCGCGGGTGCTCGCGCATCAGGCGCAGGTAGTCCCATTCTTCGTCCGCCATCTTGGCGCGAATGATGTGCAGCAATTTCGCTTTTTCCGCCGCGGTCCAGGTGCGCAGGTCGGCGGCGGAGTTCAGGGAGAGGGCGAAGTTGCTGAAGGCGTAGCGCTCGTCGGAAGTCAACTCGCCCGGGGAAGAATTGAGCGCTGAGGCCAGGCGCTGGGTGCAGGCGGAGCGAAAGGCGTCGGGGTCGCCACCGGACTTCGCCATCTCGCGGAGCACGGCCATGCCGAGGGTGCGCGCGCGGAAGCGGTCCCAATCGCCTCGCGGCGTGCGGGGCATTTCGAAGAAGACATGGCCGGCGGCAAGTTTGCGCAGGGTGCGTGCGGGCGTGCGATAGCGCGGGTCGGCGGCAATCTTCTTTTCTTCTGCTTCCACCAGCGCGGCAAGTTCCGGCCGCCCGGGACGGAAACCGAGCTTGCGGTAGAACCAGAACGCGCCGGAGGCGATTGCTTCCTCGTTGTCCGCGCCGAGCTGGTACGGGTACACGGAAATCGTGTCCATGCCGAGCAGTTGGCGGAGCGCGCGCAGCACTTGGGCGTAGGTCCAGCCCGTCTCGCCTTCACGAAAGGCATAGAAGGTGTTGAAGCCGATTTCCATCCAGTCGGCGAGTGCGATCGCTTCCAGGTAGTTGATCGGAATTCCGTTCTTGAGCGTGAACCCCGCAGCGTAAGTGCGCAGAGGGAAACGCCGGCTGGGTGGAAGTCCCCAGATAAAAATCTGCGTGCCGCGCCCGGCCTCGGCGAGATAGACCGGCGGCGCTCCGAACGTCATGCCGTAGAGCCCGCGGTAGCGGACGGTCAGCACCTCGCGCCCCATGTTGATCATGGCGGCGCTTTCGCCGGGCGAGAGGGTCTCCAGGCTGAGTGGGGAAGCGAGTTCGCGCGCCAGGGAGACGTCGCCGCGGCGGATGAGCGGCTCGCGATGAAAGAACGCCGGGCGCGAGTTGCCGCGGGCGAGAGTGCGGCTGGCGGGAAGCCCGCCGAGGTTCCACTGCACCGGCAGTTGTAGCGATTCGTACAGTTCCGCCTGGCCGCGCTCGGGCATGTTGAGCGAGGCAAAGCGCCGCAACAGCCACGCTACTTCGGGCTCGTTGCCGCGAGCCGCATCCAGCCACTCGCGATAGGGCACGTCAGGCTCGACGAAGCCGTCTTCATCGAGCAGCGGCATGAAGCGCGGCCAGGTGTTGGCCAGGCGTGCGGAGTTGATGTCGGCGTCCCAGCAGATTTCGACGTGCTGCGGATACGACTGCGCCAGCCAGGCGGCGATCTCGTAAGGAAACGTGTCCACGATTTCAATGCCGGCGATGCCGGAGACCGATTCGTCGTCGAAAGCGGACATGTCGGCGCCGGAGGCGCGCAATTGCTCGACCCGCGCGTGCATGCCCGCGAGCAGCGCTTCGCTGATGCGCACCACACCGGGCCCTTGCGGGAACGCGCGCGAGAAGAGAAGTGCGTCGTGAAAGCGGATGAGAGACTGCGCGTCGCGGAAGCGCACCTTGCCCGCGGCGGCGATGGCCATCTCCGCGCGCGCGGCTTCGCCGGGGCCGAAACGGCGCTTGCTTTCCTCAAGCCGTGCGAGGAGCCGCTCTGACTTGTCTGTGGCCATGAATTTCGCGGAGATGGCCGGGAAGTGTACCCTGAACTGTCACGGGAGTCACTAGCGCGTTCGCCAGCCAGCCAGGTCAACATTCCGCCTTCGTCGCCGGTCACAGCACCACAATCGAAATCCCCTTGTTCCCCCGCCCCAAATCGGTGTCTTGTTTCAGCTCAGGACAAGACTGCAACAGCGCCCACGAGCGCTCGTCGGAAATCCGCCACTCCTCGCCGGCGATGAACGCGCGTAGTTCTCCGGCGCGCGCCCGCTGCATCAACTCCGCCTGCACCGCCATGCGAATCGCGCCGCCTTTCCCGGAAGAGCCGTACCCATGGATGATCTTTACCGCCGCATACCCCTCGGCTCGTGCCATCCGCAGCGCGTCATTCAGCAATGACAATGCCAGCGGCACCGTCGGCATGTCCTGCTCCAGGTTAACGACCTTCAGCGCCGATTTCCGCCTCTTCATCCCGCAACTCCCGCTCCTCATTTATCATGTCTGCTGGTTATGAGCATGAAGGAAATTGCCAGTTGGGCGCTGAATGTATGCAGCGCGCGCGGCGTGCAGTTCGCCGACTGCCGCATCGTAGACGAGCGCCAGCGCGGGCTCGCCACCAAGAACGGCAAGATAGGGCACGTGGCCGACAGCCAGTCGCTCGGCATCGGCATCCGCGTCCTGGCTGACGGCGCCTGGGGATTCGCCGCTACCGAGGATCTGACGCGCGCCGGCGTCCAGATCGCCGCCGGGCAGGCGGTCGAGATCGCACGCGCGTCGGCGCAGGTCAAGCAGCACGACGTGCGCCTCGCGCCCGAGAAGGCATACACGGATGACTGGAGCAGCCCGTACCAGATCGATCCCTTCGGCATCTCGGTTGAGCAGAACCTCGACCTGCTGATGAGGGTTGACGCCGAACTGCGTGCGGTCAAAGGAATTACGCTGGCGGAAACTAACATGAATTTCCGCCGCTACGAGCAGTGGTATTACTCCTCCGACGGCTCCGACATTCACCAGGTGAAGCACACGACGGGCGCCGGATACGCGGCGTTTTCCTTTGCCGGCTCGGAAATTCAGAAGCGCTCATATCCGACTTCGTTCGGCGGGCAGTGGCAGGACAAAGGATACGAGCTGATTCACGAGCTCAAGCTGCTGGAGAACGCGCGGCGGATCGCCGAGGAGTGCGTCGCGCTGCCTAAAGCCGACCAGTGTCCGCAAGGGAAGTTTGACATCATCCTCGATTCCTCGCAGCTCGGGCTGCAGATTCACGAGTCAGTGGGACACCCGATCGAACTCGACCGCGTGCTGGGCATGGAAGCCAATTTCGCTGGCACCTCGTTTCTCACCATCGACAAGCTGCGCAAGCTGAAGTACGGCAGCGAACTGGTGAACGTGGTGGCCGACGCGCGCCCCGAGCACGGGCCCGGCCTCGGCACCTTCAAGTACGACGACGAGGGCGTTCCGGCGCAGTGCACGCCGATCATCAGCAACGGACTGTTCACCGGATACCTGACGTCGCGCGAGACGGCGGCGATGGTCGGACTGGAGCGCTCGGGCGGCACGGTGCGCGGCGAAGGCTGGAACCGGCTGCCCATGATCCGTATGACCAACGTCAGCATCTTGCCGGGGGAAAAGAAGCTCAGCCCAGAGGAACTGATTGCCTCCACCGACCACGGAATTTTTTTTCAGACGAACCGCTCCTGGTCGATTGACGACAAGCGCTACAACTTCCAGTTCGGCACCGAGATCGGCTGGGAGATCAAGGGCGGGAAGCTCGGGCGCATGCTGAAGAACCCGTCGTATTCCGGGATTACGACTGAGTTCTGGAATTCCATGGACGCCATTTGCTCGCGCGAGCATTGGACGTTGTGGGGCACGCCCAATTGCGGCAAGGGACAGCCGCAGCAAGTGATGGGAACGGGACACGGCGCCAGTCCGGCGCGATTTCGGGGAGTGAAGGTGGGCACAGCGTACAAGGGCGCGTCGATGTGAACTGGGTAGGAGCGATTACCCGTGAAGACTAAGTCAATCTTCGAATACTACTTTTTTGGAACCAGTCTTCGATACCTGCAGGATGTGCAAGCCGACTGGCTAGTTGGCGACCATCCATCGGGCTGGGGCATACGCACTAACCTGTCTAAGTTCCTGGAAGCCTTGGAGGATCTCGGGCTGCAGGTAACTTCCCGCGCATGTGGGGAGCTAACGAAGTTGTTGGAGGAGTTGTCCAAACCTGGGCAGGGTTCAGGTCTTTCGGAAGACCAAGCGAGGAGATTGAGTGAGCAGATGGACCGGATTCGGACTACATTGGACGCAGAACTGCAAGGTTTCGAGGCATACGTCGTTACGCCGAAGAGAATAGACGTTGCGCGCCTCTTGAAAGACGTCCCATCACTATTCTCCCCAGGGACCTTTGCAAAACTGCCCGACCTAGCTCGTTACGATCTCACCGAGGCGGGGAAGTGCATTGCATTCGAACGGCCGACCGCGGCTGCCTTTCACCTGCTGCGAGCAACAGAGGCCATTTTGCGTGCCTATTACCTCGAACGGGTGCATCGCAACCGGGCTACATTGATGTGGGGCCCGATGGTAGCGGATCTTCGCACCCGCAAGGTTCTGAAGATTCCAGAAACATTGCTGACCAACCTGGATGACATTCGAATAACGTTTCGCAATCCTACGCAGCATCCCGAGAAGGTTTATGACATTGATGAAGTACAAGACTTGTGGGGCAGATGCACGGATGTCATCAGCAGAATGGCTAGAGATTTTTCGTTGACGGCAGTGGCAGGTGGACGGCCGTAATCAAGGTAATGAGGGGCGAGAGTTCGTGCTCAACAAAGACAAAGCCCAGGATACGTTCGATCGCGTAAAGAAGTTCTCGAGCGCGGACGAGATTGAGTTGCTCATCTCCGGCGGGCGGAATGCCCTCACCCGCTTCGCCAACAACACCATTCACCAGAACGTGGCGGAAGAGAATTACGTTCTTTCGGTACGCACCGTGTTCGACGGCCGGACGGCGCGCGCCACGACGAACAAGTTCGATGATGAGAGCGTTCGCCGCTGCGTCAAGGCGAGCGAGGATTTGGCGCGCGTGCAGGCGAAAGATTCCGACCTGCTGCCGGTTGCCGGGCCGGATGCGTTTTGCGCAGGCCCGCAAGTGGGGCGCACATTCAGCGAGACGGCCGGCATCACTCCGGCAGACCGCGCGGAAGCCGTGGGCAAGATCGTGCGCGTCGCCCAGCGCGAGAACCTGACCACGGCAGGGATTTATGCGACCTCCGAGTCCGTGGAAGCGGTATTGAATTCGCGCGGATTATGCGCCTATCACACGCAGACCTCGGCGGAGATTTCCGTCACCATGCTGGCCAGAGACTCATCGGGCTGGCAGAAGGCGAACTCGCCGGATGTGCGCAATCTGGATCCAGTGGCGCTGGCGGAGATTGCGGCGCGCAAGGCGCGCGAGTCCGCCGCGCCCCAGGAACTGGCGCCGGGCAAGTACACCGCGATCCTGGAGCCGGCGGCGGTGCTGGATTTGTGCGGCTTCATGTTCTGGGACTGGGGCGGGCAGACGATTCTCGACGAGCGCTCGTTCCTCAACAACCGTATTGCGACGCAGTTGTTCGGCCCCAACGTCACCATCTACGACGACGTCGATCATGCACTGCAGTCGGGTCCGCCGTTCGACGGAGAGGGCGTGCGGCGGCAGCGCGTTGCGCTGGTGGAGAACGGCGTCCCCAAGCGGCTGGTGTACGCGCGCGCCACGGCGGAGAAGATGAAGAAATCGGGGCACGCCGGCAAGGTGGGGCCGGTGGAGGTCACCGGTCACGGCCTGCCGCTGCCGAATGAAATCGGCGAAATCCCGCTCAACATTGTTTTTGCGCCGCCGGCGGAACCGAAGACGGTGGAGCAGATGGTGGCGACGACCGAACGCGGCGTGCTGATCACCCGGCTGTGGTATATCCGCGAAGTGGACGCGTACGAAAAAATTTTGACCGGCATGACGCGCGACGGCACGTTTTACGTCGAGGGCGGCAAGGTGCGGCACGGCATCTTGAATTTCCGCTTCAACCAGAGCCTGATTGAACTGCTGGCGAACGTCGAGGAGATGGGCCAGCCGGTGCGGGCGAGCGGGGAAGAGTCGTTCGACATGGTCGTGCCGGCGATGAAAGTAAAGAAGTTTAACTTCACGGAAGTGACGAAGTTCTAAGCGAGTTTTCAGTCCTCAGTCTTCAGTTGTCCGCCTGCTCGACAACCGAAAATGAAGACTTCCGGGTAACCCTCGCAGGTGACCTCACCCGGTAATACTTTGGTAACTTTAAATCAGCAAGAAGTCGGTGTAATCTACGGCCTTCGTGACTCTTGAAGAAACATCAACGGAACTGAGAACCTCGGTTCGGTTCCCGCTTAGGCTCCCCATCGCCATCACGACATCGGGCGAAGAACACCTGGCGGAAACGCAAGACATTTCATCCGGCGGGGTCCTGTTTCATCTGGAATCGGAAATGAAGGTCGGATCGCCGATCGAATTCCGCATTTCGATGCCGGCAGCAGTGTTGGGCGCATCCACGGATGTATTGGTAAGCGGTCTGGGACGCGTGGTACGTTGTAGCGTCGAAGGCGAACGCCGCGCCATTGCGGCCGTCATTGACGAGTATCGGTTCGAGCGTCGCCAGTAGACCTCCTGGGGGAGCCACATGGCCAGCCGACTGGCCAAAGCACAAGCGGAGACTCAACCCACCTCGGGCGAAAACGGCCAACCCACCTCGGCCGAAAACGGCCAACCCATTCGTGTCATCATCGCCGACTCGCAAGCCATTTTCCGCGTCGGCATCCGCAAAGTGCTGGCGGTGGAGGACGACCTGCGCGTCGTCGCGCAGGCGGAAACGCTGGCCCAGGCGTTCTCGGCGGTGGCCAAGTTTCCCGCTGACGTGCTGCTGTTCGAGTCGCGCATCTCTTCCAATGCACCGCAAGCGGCGACGGAATTTCTGAAGCGCGCCCCGGAGGTCAAGATGATCGTGATCACCGGCGATGTCGATGCCGATCAGACGGTGGAATACCTGCGCCGCGGAGTGCGCGGCATCGTGACGCGCTCCATCGCCCCCGACCTGCTGGTGAAGTGCGTGCGCAAGGTCGCCGAGGGCGAGACCTGGCTGGACAACCGCGGCGTCAACTGGATGATCGAGGCCTACCGCTCGCAGGCGACGCTGCTGACCGCGCCGCGTCCCAAGAACCGCCTGAACGACAAGGAACTGCGGATCGTCTCCTGCGTGGCGCAGGGCATGCGCAACAAGGAAATCGCGCAGCAGGTCGGAACCACGGAGCAGGTGATCAAGAATTATCTGCGCAAGGTGTACGACAAGCTGGGCGTTTCCGACCGCCTGGAACTGGCGCTGTACTGCATTCACCACCGGCTGATGAACAAGGGCGCCGCAGCGGCGGATGTATCCGAAGCCGCGGCCGCCGCCTCCAACAGCGCCGAGGTGGCGGAATAGCGCATCGGAAATCAGGCCAGCCGCCGGGACCTGTTCAGGAGCACGAGCCGCTGGCTTCCTCCCTGGGAATGTAGGCCCTCTTCCTGAGTGGATCTTCTCCGTCAACCAGATTTCCGCCGGCGTTGCCAAACTGCGAGCAACATTCGGGCGTGCCTCCCATCTGGTAAACTTCTGGGTTCGCAATTCCATCCGGCAATCATCGATGTGCCTGGCCGAAGGGAGGCAATCATGAAAGGCGATGCGAAAGTAATCGCGGTCCTGCAGGAAGTGCTGAAGGCGGAGCTGACGGCCATCAACCAATATTTTCTGCACGCGGAAATGTGCGAGAACTGGACGTACTACAAACTGGCGGAGACCACGCGCAAGGAATCCATCGAGGAGATGACCCACGCCGAGAAGCTGATCGAGCGCATCCTGTACCTGGACGGCACGCCGAACATGAGCGACTACTTCAAGATCAATATCGGCGCGACCATCGAACAGCAGCTCAAGAACGACCTGCAACTGGAGTACGACGCGGTGAAGCGCCTGAATAACGGCATCCGCACCTGCGAGGCCGCCAGCGATAACGGGTCGCGCGAGCTGCTGAAGCAGATTCTGATGGACGAAGAGCACCATGTTGACTGGCTGGAAGGCCAGTTGCATGCGATCCAGGAAATGGGAATCCAGAATTACCTGACCCAGCAGTTGGGCGACAAAAAGGTAGAATAAGAGAGTCGTCCCGCCTTCGAAGTGTCTCCGGAGAGATGGCCGAGTGGCTGAAGGCGCACGCTTGGAAAGCGTGTATACGGGAAACCGTATCGAGGGTTCGAATCCCTCTCTCTCCGCCATTCTTCCAACCTGGCAAGCACGATCAATGCGGATGGCGGCGCTCCGGCCACTGCATCTCCATCAGGCACCACGGTCTATCTGACCTCCAAGGGGACCGGAGCTGCGCAAAACTTCACGCTGTCGTCGGGATACTCGTACGACACGTCGAACTTTGGCAGTTCGTCTTTCACCGGCAACTCTGGATCGACAATGACCGGAGGTCAGGACGCGCAGTACACGACCGTCTACGATGCGGGAGTGATGACCGTCACCGTCAATGGTCACGCCAATTCCCTCAATTGGGGATCGGGCGCAACGAGTTCGACCATCGCCGCGGGATTAGCTTCCAGCGTCAACGGCGATTCGAATGCGCCGGTAACCGCCAGCGCTTCCGGCTCGGTGGTTACTCTGACGGCGAAGACTTCCGGCGCGTCAACGAATTACAGCTTGTCCTCGGGGACCACGTACGATTCCGGCAACTTCAGTTACGCGTCTTTTTCGTACACTAACTCTGGCGGAACGCTCACCGGTGGACACGACATCGGCGTCCCCGTGTATGACGCAGGGACAATGACGATTACCGTCAACAGCCATGCTAATTCGGTTTCGTGGGGACAGGGCTCGACGGCGGCCGGAATCGCTTCGTCCCTGGCGTCGGCGATCAACGGCGATAGCGGATCAGCGGTAACGGCAAACGCGAATTCGGCGACCGTGAACTTGACCGCCAAAACCACGGGCACAGCGAGCAATTATTCACTGTCGTCGTCGTACACCTTTGCGTCCGGGAATTTCTCGAACTCCTCGTTTACGACCAGCAATTCGGGGGCGAGCCTGACGGGCGGGCAGAACGCGGTGTACAACACCGTCTACGACACCGGGACGATCACGGCCACCGTAAATGGGACTGCGAAGTCGGTGTCTTATGGACAATCTTCAACCCCCTCTTCGCTGGCCTCGGCGCTGGCCGTCGCTTTTAACGGCGATTCCGGATCGCCAGTAACGGCGACTGCGGCGGGTGGGACGTTGGCGTTGGCCACCAAGGCGGTTGGATCGGTGGTTAATTACTCACTGTCCGCTTCGTCCAGTACCGGGAACTCGAATTTTACCGGCACATCGTTCCCGGCAACTCCGTCAGGGGCAGCATTGACCGGGGGCAGCGACCCAGGAACTTACACGCCGTACAGCTATACGCTGACTTACGCTCCCAACGGCGATATTCTCAATGCCAATGACTCAGTGAACGGTAGCTGGACGTACACCTACGACACCTTCAACCGGCTCAAGACGGCCGTGGCGACGAACGGCTCGGGATGCAGTTGGGATTACGACCGGTACGGCAATCGCTGGCACCAGAACACATATAACGGCTCGTGCCTGACGCCGACGGGCAGCGCGTGCGCAAGGATGCGGGCGGCAGTTCTACTGGCTATGTTTACTTCGGCGGGGAGTTGATATCGGAACAAGACATCGCCACAGGGTACTACACGGACTACGTGTATGCTAACGGACGGCGGATTGTTCGCGCCTACAGCTATCATTACCAGATTGAGATTATGGGTACCAATTGCTCAAACTGCGGCTGGCAGGTTTCCGGTTTTGATTTCCCTAACGCAGCAGCATACGCAGGGTACGTCATCCAGAACGGCGACAAACTGTTCTTGCAGCAGTGGCAGCAAAACGGGGCGCAGGGCGGGATGATGGTTACCTTCTCTGACGCTTCCAATACGAATTGGTACACCTACGACCAAGACGGCCAGCAGATGAACAGCGACACCATCAGCAATACCAACCATCTGCGCCGGATTGACCTGAGCCAGTACGCCGGGAAAGCGATATCATCCATCAGCTTGATTGTCGACGGAAACACCACGCCGGGCAGTAGCTGGTAGATTCTTTACAAGGACATCGTTTTGGTGAGCGCGGACGGCACGGTTCGCCCGATCTATACCGAGCAGAAGACGGTCGCGATGAATGTGTGGGGGACGGCAGGTTCCAGCCGGACGTACCAAATCGAAACTTGGGGAGGGGCTGGGCCGTACATCGACAGTATGCACTTCTACCATGGCGATCACCTCGGCTCGGCCCAATTGCTCACCAATTGGGGCGGCTGGCCCATCTGGTCGGGCACGTACCTTCCGTTTGGGGCCGAGTGGACTCCCACGATTACGGAGAACCACCTCAAGTTCACCGGCAAAGAACGTGACTCGGAAACCGGCCTCGACTACTTCGGGGCCCGGTACAACGCCAGCACGATCGGCCGGTTCATGACGCCCGATTCGGTGTCGTACTCCAACCGCAAGAATCCGCAGAGCTGGAACCTGTACGCGTATGCGCTCAACAATCCAGTTTCGTTTAGAGACGCAGATGGCCACGAGATCGTGTGCGCGAACAATGCAGCGCAGTGCCAAAAGGACGCGGCGACTGCGACCGGAAACGCTGAGGCCGCGAAGCGCGTCACCACCAATACTGTAACCACCGATCACAGCTTCCTCGGCATCCACTGGACAACGAGCAAGACGACGATAGCAATCACCGGAGATATGAAGAGCTTCTCTGCGTTGAGTCCGAATGCAGCTAAACTCGGGGCCTTGGTACAAGACAGCCGAACCGTAACTGTTAGTTACGACAACCTTGCAAGGCAGTCGAGTTGGGACACGGGTCTGCCACTCAACGGAGGCTCCACAAGCTACATGAACCCTTTCCTCGCAATCATCGACCCGACTCGAACAGCGGGAGCTGTTTATGACCCTGATGCGGTAGCGCAGAAGATTCCTCAAGCAAATACAGCCGAGGAGTTTGGTCACGAGGTTTTGGGACACATATGGGGAGACATGCTCGGCGGAGCCCCGGCAGGGACAAGAGCAAATATGCGCGATTCAATCGCCGGAGAAAATGCCGTCCGCGCACTAGACCCAACGCGAGGCCAAAAGGGGATCGAGTCTCATCACAACTATAACGAGATGCCTCCCGACCCTCCCAAGTAGTAGCCGGTGTCTAATGTGTAAAGGAGTGCAGGATGCCTGAAACAGTGCGGTCCCATAGCGCGGGGAAATTCGTGAAGGTTCTCCTTGCCGCAAATCTCTGCTTCTGGATTTACTTTGGGATCGCCTTTGCTCACGCGTCGTACCCGTTCAAACATGATCCGTGGGGCCATCCAGCAGGAGCGGGATATACCTTTGCGGGACACTCCATCGGGATCGTAGAGTCTCCGTTCACGCATCCGTTTTTCAACCTCGCCTTTTGGGTCGAGTTCCCCTCCTTCGCCTTGGCGAGAGGTGGCCAGAATCTGCTTTTTCCGCAGGTGACGGGTGATCGTTTCTTCGCGGGAATCTCGGAGGGGGGCTGGAGACTGCTGACGATAGTAGCGCTCTCGTTTCTCCAATGGTACTTGGTTGGGTGGGTCGGTCAGAAACTCTGGGAGAGGTTCAGGCACGATCCGGGTGGCGCTTTGAATCACGCTCCATCGTCATGACCCGACCACTGAGCAGAGTACCTGCCGCTCGCGTTCCAGGGCGGCCAGGACGTTCGATCCGAGGCGGGTGAGATCAGATGAGGCCGGGGAAATCCTTCCGCACCTGGGAGCGGGCATACTCGCGAGACGGTCATTGCGCCCGGCGGGAGCTCAGCCTGCGAATTGATCTTGCTTCGCGCGGGCTGGACCGGGGTTCGTGTTCCGACATCGCGGATGGCCATGGCCATCGGTGCCACACAATTCAATATGCGCTCGGCGGGCTGATGTAGTAGTTTCCCCCCAACGCAGCCAACCGGCGGACTTCCATCGTGAGGCGATAGATTGGCACAGCGACACGAAGACTGGAGCGCCACTTCCGTTTTGTGCGGTTTGTCCCTTGGCATCCGGGCCGTGCTGCGCCTGGCTGGTATTGCGGCCATCCTGCTGTGTGCCGGCACCGCTCGAGCCCAAATTTCTCCCGGCCCCCTCTCCAGCTCTCACCGTTTCCTGGAGGGCGCAACCAACTGCACCAGCTGTCATCGCCTCGGCGGGCAGGCCACGTTCAAGTGCCTGGACTGTCACAGCGAAATCGCCGGCAGGATCGCCGCCGGGCGCGGCTTCCACGCCCGCTCCGTGGCCAAAAGCGCCGGCAGCCAGACCTGCGCCCGTTGCCACTCCGACCACAATGGTGAGCAGTTTCCGCTTATCAAGTGGGAGCCTTCGCGGCAGCAGTTTGATCACGCCCAGGCAGGTTGGCCCTTAACCGGAAAACACGCGGCCCTGAGTTGTAACCGCTGTCATATGCCGGCCTTCATCGTGGCAGCTGAAAAACCGCTGATCAAAATGAAGGACCTGGGCCGCACTTATCTCGGCCTCTCCCGCGATTGCGTCGCCTGCCACAAGGATCCGCATCGCGAGCAACTGGGCCGCACTTGCGAACAGTGCCACACCACCAACGACTGGAAGAACGTCCCTAAGTTCGATCACGCGCGTACGCGCTACGCTCTTACCGGGGCGCACGCGCGCGTACTCTGCGAAAAGTGCCATACACCGGCGGAGCGAGGCGGAGCTCCGCGCTGGACCGGGCTGATCTTCGATCGCTGCACCGGCTGCCACGCCGACCCGCACCGCGGCACCTTTGTCAATTCCTGCCAATCGTGCCACAGCACCGTAACCTGGAAGTCGGTGGCGCCGGCCGTACTGGCGGGCAAGTTCGATCACGCGACCACGAAATACCCCTTGCTGGGCAAACACGCGCTGCTGCGCTGCGAGCAATGTCACGCGAGTGGTGACTTCAAGAAGCCGGTCGCGTTCCGGAAGTGCTCTGATTGCCACCGTCCCGATCCCCACTCAGGGCAATTCGCCAAGCGTGCGGATAAAGGGGAATGCGAAGGCTGCCACACCGTGGAAGGCTTCAAACCGGCCAAGTTCGGGCTGGTCGAGCACAAGGCGACTGCGTACCCGCTCGAGGGCAAGCACGCCTCAGTCGGTTGCGAAAAATGCCACCTTCCCGCGGGCAAGGCGACTCTCTATCGCATCAAGTTCGGCCTGTGTACCGACTGCCATAAAGACGCGCATGACCGGCAGTTCGCCGCCGCTCCTACCCTGAACCGGTGTGAGTCCTGCCACACGGTGCAGAGATTCCGGCCCTCAACCTTCACCCTGGAGCGGCACAAGACCTCGCGTTTCACGCTCGCCGGCGGTCACCTGGCGGTCGCTTGCGGCGATTGTCATAAACCAACCGGAGAAGGCAGCTTCGAAAAAGTGGCACGTTACCGGTTCGAGGACCGCTCCTGCACCGCCTGCCACCGCGACCCGCATCGGGGTCAATTCGCGGAACGCATGCTGAAGACCAGCGCGGGTAAGCCAGGCGGCTGCGAAGCATGCCATTCGCAATCGTCGTGGAAGGAGTTGTCGCGCTTCGACCACGCTTCCACAAAATTCGTCCTGATCGGCTCTCACCGCGGAGTCGCCTGTGCGGATTGCCACAAGCCGCCGAATCTTGAAACCAACCTGGCAAACGTTGATTTCCGAACCGCGCCGAATACATGCGAGGGCTGCCACAAGGATGTCCACGCCGGCCAGTTCGCTACTGCCGCGACATCCCCAAAATGCGAAAGCTGCCACAACAGCAACAAGTGGAAGCCTTCCCTGTTTGACCACAACCGCACCCGCTTGCCGCTCGAGGGCGTGCACCGGAACGTCCGCTGCGTCCGTTGCCACAGCAATATCAAAACCGTGAACGGAAGCGACGTGTTGTACTACAAGCTCACTCCCGTGCAATGCGAGGCTTGCCACGGGCCGGCGGTAACCTCGCCGGCCGCGCCTCGCGCCGGCAGCTAACAAGCACCCGGCAATCGTGTCGTGCCGCTAGCCGCAGGTGAATGTTTTCAACAGCATGCAAGTTTTGCTGGAATCAGGTGAAATTTTCACGCCTTCTCGTATCCAACCTCCTCAATTGATCGGCAGGACGATTACCCTCTGGCATTCGCGATGGCCGCTGGTACACGGGATTTCGTAATCTTCCCCGCCCCACACTAAAACGGTACTGTCGACGGCGAGGGAATTGCTTGTAGTGCTTCAACAACACCCTCTCCTATCGCGCGTTTAGGGATGAGCGCGCCAGGGATGCCAGCGAGCCGCGAAGAAGTCTCCCGCAGCCGCTGTCGTGGGGTAGTTCACAGCCGACCAAGGGACCGAACCTGGGAAGTGGATTCCATCGGGAAAGTGCAAGGCGCTTGGTGTCGACACTGGCAATTCAATTCGTTCTGTTGCTGCTGACCACGCTTGGTGGCGTTCCAGCGCAGCCACCGCGTGTGCCTGAAACCACGCGCAGCCCCCACGGCAAGCTCGACATTCCCTGCCAGAACTGCCACACGTTTAGCGGCTGGAAGCCGATCCGCAAAGTGCCGGAATTCGATCACAACAAGACGCGGTACCCGTTGCGCGGCCTGCACAAGGACGTTGCCTGCCAGCAGTGCCATACCAATGCGGTGTTTGCCAACGTGGGCAACAAGTGCGCCGATTGCCATGCCGACATTCACCGCCGCCAGATGGGAGCGCAGTGCGAGCAATGCCACAGCGTCAACGGCTGGACGATCTCGCTGAAATCCATTCGCGAGCACCAGAACCGCTTCCCGCTGATCGGCGCGCACGCGGTCGCCGATTGCGAGTCCTGCCACAAAGGCGCCGCCGTCGGCCAGTACCAGGGACTGTCCACCGATTGCGTCGGCTGTCACATGAATTCGTACCTCAGCACGAAATCGCCCAGTCACACTGCCTTGGGATTTCCGACGCAGTGCCAACAGTGCCACACCACGATGGACTCGTGGGCGGGCGCGCGCTTTGATCATGCGGCCTTCACCGGTTTCCCCCTGACCGGCGCGCACGCCCAACTGGACTGCGTCGCCTGTCACGTGGGCGGGCGCTACCAGGGCACGCCGACAAACTGCATCGGTTGCCACGCCAAGGACTACAACGGCGCCAAGGACCCCGACCACGTCAAGATCGGATTCGCGCAGACCTGCTCGCAGTGCCACAGCACGACCACTTGGCTGGGCGCGAAATTTGATCATGCCAGCACCGGTTTCGTCCTCACCGGCGCCCACGCCACCCTGAATTGCTCGGCCTGCCATACCGGCGGGACACTGACCGCGGCGAATACCACCTGCGTGTCGTGCCACCTCAACGATTTCAACGGGACGCAGAATCCGAATCACGTCACCATCGGGTTCTCGCAACAGTGCACGCTGTGCCACAACACGACCACCTGGCTGGGCGCGACATTCGATCATGCCAGCACCGGTTTTGCGCTCACCGGCGCGCACGCCACCCTGAATTGCTCGGCCTGCCATACCGGCGGGATACTGACCGCAGCGAACACCACCTGCGTGTCGTGCCACCTGAACGATTTCAACAAAACCACCAATCCAAACCACGTGACGGGCGGGTTCTCGCAGCAGTGCAACATCTGCCACACGACGACTGCCTGGCAGCCAGCCTCGTTCGACCACAGCAAGACGGCGTTCCCGCTGACCGGCGCGCACACCACGGTGCCCTGCACGCAGTGCCACACCGGCGGAACCTACACCGCCATCTCGACCGCCTGTTCCTCCTGCCACTTGGCGGACTACCAGAAGACCACGAACCCGAATCACACGGTGGTCGCTTTCCCGACGAACTGCACGCAGTGCCACAGCACAGCGACCTGGCTGAGCGCGACGTTCGATCACGCGACGACGGGTTTTGCGCTGACTGGCGCGCACGCCACCCAACCTTGTTCCGCGTGCCACGCGGGCACTCCGCTCACTGCCGCCAACGCGGTCTGCTCGTCGTGCCACATGTCGACGTACCAGCAGACAACCAATCCGAATCACACGCTGGTCGCTTTCCCGACGACCTGCCAGACCTGCCACAGCACCACCGACTGGCTGAGCGCCACCTTCAATCACGCGACCACCGGTTTTGCGTTGACCGGCGCGCATGCCACTCAACCCTGTTCCGCGTGTCACGCGGGCACTCCGCTCACCGCCGCCAACGCAGCCTGCTCGTCGTGCCACATGTCGACCTACCAGCAGACGACTAATCCGAATCACATCGCGGTTGGCTTCCCGACGGATTGCTCGTTGTGCCACAGCACCACCAACTGGCTGGGTGCGACGTTCAATCACGCGACCACGGGGTGGGCGCTGACCGGCGCGCATACCACCCTGAACTGCTCGTCTTGCCATGGCGCGGTCATGCTGACGGCGGCCAATACCGCCTGCGTGTCCTGCCACCTGAAGAACTACAACTCAACCACGAATCCGAATCACGTCACGGCCGGGTTCCCGCAGCAGTGCGAGGTCTGCCACTCGACCACTGCCTGGCAGCCCTCAACCTTCAATCACAGCCAGACGGCCTTCCCGCTGACCGGCGCGCACACCAGCGTGGCCTGCGCCAGTTGCCATATCAACGGAAAATACGCGGGCACGCCGACCGACTGTTATTCGTGTCACAAGACCGAGTACCAGACCGTCACTAACCCGAACCACGTCGCGGCGGGATTCCCCACCACCTGCCAGACGTGCCACACCACCACCACCTGGGCGGGTGCGACGTTCAATCACACCTGGTTCAAGATTCCGCACCACTCGGCGCAGTTGTGCAGCGACTGCCACACCAATCCTTCTGACTACACCGTGTTCCTATGCACCCAGTGCCATACGCAGGCGCAAACCACCTCGCAACACTCAGGCGTCAAAGGCTTCGTCTGGAACAGCACGAACTGCTACTCCTGCCATAAGAACGGTGGCGGCGGCTAATGGGGCAAGCTGGGCGAAACATGTGGACAAGAATTCGATCTGGGAAGCAAGTGTTGCGGGCGCGTGACGCCGCGAGGCTGGCACAAGTGATGTGCGTTCTGCTTGCGAGTGCCGGAGTGGGCGCCGCCCAACAGGAGCAGTCCTTAGCTGAACAGGCCAAGAAGGTGCTGCAGGCAAAACAGCTACCAAGCCAATCGCAGGCGTCGGGCCAGGAATCGTTGGCGGAGCAAGCACGGAAAGCGCTGCAGCCGCAGCCAACCGACCAACCGCAGGCCACCGATGCCGACAGCAACTCCTTGGGCGAGCAGGCAAGGCGAATCGTGCAGGAGCGCAACCTGCTGCGCGCGCTGCACACATTGCCGCGACGACCGCTGTTTCACCTGGAACTCGCGGTGCAAGCTCCAGCGCAGCGTTCCGGGCAAACGATAGCGCAGGCCGCTCCGGTTGCACGCCCATCGCGAGGGGCAACACCCGCCAGCCAGCAACTCTCGCTGTCGCAAATCTTCCGTTCACGCGCCGCGCAAGCGCCCACAGAGGGGCCGCTGCCGAAACCCTCGCCCGTTGCAAAACAGCCGCCAACAGCAGCACCGCCATTGGAGCCAGCAACAAAATCAAGCCAGCCGGCGACGCCAGCGGCACCCGAGGCAAAGCCAGCTCCGAAGCCGCCTGCGCCCGTTTCTCCCGCGCAACCTGCGCAATCTTTTGATGCCACATTGCTGCCGCCGCCTCAACCGTCACAGCCGGCGCCCGTGCCAAATGCAGGGCCACGACCAGCGCCTATACCGCAGGCACAGCCGCAGCCGTCACCGGTTTCTCCAGCGCAACCTGCGCAACCGGTTCAGGTTGATGCCGTGCTGCTGCCGCCCGCGCTCAATATCCAGACCGACTTCAAAGTAAAGTACGTCGGTCAGGATGCCGTGTACCTCATC
The DNA here is from genome assembly GCA_020072845.1 of Terriglobia bacterium. Taxonomy (NCBI): domain Bacteria; kingdom Pseudomonadati; phylum Acidobacteriota; class Terriglobia; species Terriglobia bacterium. The sequence goes on along the minus strand of JAIQGF010000014.1, from coordinate 175,263 downwards.
GGCGGCCGTGCTGCCGGCCTCGCGCAGGGAACCAAGCTCACCATTAAGCGGCGCGTTGATTCCGGGGCGGCCAAGGACATGGTGGCAGTGGCCGAACTGGAAGTTGCCTCGGTTGCGGCGACCTCTGCCGTATGTGACGTGAAGAGCGCAACCGGTGAAATTCGTGCCGGCGACATCGCTTACCTTTCCGAGCTTGACGCCGAAGCCCTCGCTCAAGCACGCGCTGTTGGTGGACAGCGCAAGTATCCGCAAGTGGTGACGTTCAGCGAAGGCGACCCGCTGGACGAAGAGGCGCGCGAGGAAATTCCGCGCCCGCCGCTGCCGGAGGTGAACCGGGCGCGCGGGCGGGTCGGGCTCGATTACAGCGGCATCAGCAGCCACGGCTCGGTCGCATCCAGCAGCTCTCAGATCGGCGGCGTGCTGCGGGCGGATATTACGCGCATCGGCGGCACCTACTGGAACATGAGCGGATACTGGCGCGGCCGTCTCACCAGCAGCTCCTACGCCGGCCAGCAAACCCTGCAAGACCTGATCAATCGCACCTATCACCTCAGCGTCAGCTACGATAACCCGAAATCAACTTGGGTGGCCGGTTTCGGCCGCCTGTACCTGCCGTGGGCCAGCAGCCTCGACACCATCGATGGCGGCTACGTCGGCCGCAAGCTCGGGCACGGAGCGACAGCCGGCATGTTTGCCGGGTCCACACCCGACCCGACCTCCTGGGATTACAACCCCGACCGCCGCATCGCCGGCGTGTTCGTCAACTTCGAGGGCGGCAGCTTCGACTCGGTGCATTACACCAGCACGTCGGGCGTGGCGCTGAGCAGCTTGGGCTGGATACTCGATCGCCCCTTCATATTTTTCGAGAACGGAATCTTTTTCAAACGCTACTTCTCCATCTATCAATCGGCCCAGGCTGATGATCCGCGTCCTGCGCCGGGCGTCACTCGGGCAGGCGCTGGCCTGAGCCGCAGCTATACTACGTTGCGTTTCCAGCCGCACCCGCGCATTTCCTTCGACCTGAACCACAACTACTTCCGCGATGTTCCCAGTTTTTCGGTGCAACTGATCAGCACCGGGCTGGTGGACAAGTATCTTTTCCAGGGCCTGAGCGCAGGCGTGCGCGTCGAACCGGTGCGGCACGTCTCGGTGTACACCGACATCGGCCGCAGCGAGCGCACGGGAGACCAGAAGACCTCGATCAACCAGTTGTACGGCGTCAGTTGGGACCACATCTGGAAGACCGGCCTGCGGGCTGACGTGCGCGCCTCCAAGTTCGACAGCTCATTCGGCTCGGGCAGCTACCGGTCGCTGGCGTTGTCGCGGAACTTTGGCGACTCCCTGCACTGGCAGATCCAGGCAGGCCGGCAGACGCTGGTATCTACCTATAGCGCCCAGGGCGCATCCCGGTTTATCAATTCGTCGGTCGATGCTTCGTTCGCCCGCCACTACTTCCTCCAGGGCGACTTCACCACGCAGCGGGGCGGCGTTCTCGATTACGACCAGTGGATCCTTACCCTCGGCTACCGCTTCGACAATCGCTCCCGGATAGGAGTGGCTCCATGAGACTGGTCCGTCTGCTCCTATGCCCGCTGTTGCTCTGCGCGCTGGCCGCGCCCGCTGCCGACAAGCAGCCCGCCGACATTGTTGATCGCACGCGCGCGCAGGTTGGGAACTTCATCAAGCTGTTTTCAGAAGTGCGTTGCACGGAAGAGGTCTCGCAAATCAAGCTCACGAAACGCGGCAAAGTCGAGCACCAGGAAAAATCGGTCTACGATTACCTGGTCATCGCGCAGGAATCAGGATCAGACCTGAGCTTGCAGGAATCGCGCCTCGAACAGCAGGGTGCGGCCAAGAAGACCAGTGTCCCGATGCTGGTGACCAACGGTTTCGCCACCCTGCTGCTGGTATTTCATCCGTCCTACCAGGATAGTTTCGATTTTTCACCGCCTGAAATGGACGACGCGAAGGGGCAGACCCTCGCCAAGGTCCGGTTCCGCCATCGCCCGAACAAGCCGTCCACCACGGAGCTTGTTCTCCGCGGCCGGGAATATCCCCTCGACCTGACCGGTACGGCATGGATTGATCCCGAGTCCGGCAGTATCGTCCGCATCGAAGCCGAGCTTTCGCAGAGCATGGACGACATCGGACTGCGCGTGCTGCGCACCGATGTGGAGTACGCCCCGGTCACCTTGCGCGGCGTGGATGCGACCCTGCGCTTGCCGTCGGTGGCCACAGTGGAGGTTGAAACCGCGCGCCAGCACTGGCGCAACGTCCACCGCTTCCGCGGCTACCAGCATTTCGACGTCAGCGTCGAGGAAACTGTGAAGGCCAAACCATGAGCACCACCTCCATCGCGCAACCCACACTGCCCCGATTTTCGCTCAGCGGCCATGCCGTTCGCCTTATCGTCGGGTATGCCGCCGCCCTGACCGTTATATTCAGCGTGGCCATTTACGGATTCGACTACTACACCCTCGACGCGGCGCAACGCCCGTACTCTGCCAAGCACGCGCTGCTCAAGCCGAGCGGCGCCATCGGGATCAAGCTCGGCGTGATCGGCTTGCTGATGTTTCTCGTGATCTTTTTGTACCCGCTGCGCAAGCGCTGGGCGTGGCTGTCGCGCCAAGGAAGCACCAAGCACTGGATGGATTTCCACGTCCTGCTCGGAGTCTTTGCGCCCTTCGTGATCGCCTTCCACGGGTCGTTTAAATTCCGCGGTTTTGCCGGCATGGCGTTCTGGATCATGACCGCGGTCGCGTTGAGCGGCGTGGTTGGCCGTTATCTCTACGGCCAGATACCGCGGCGCGTGACCGCGGCGGAGTTGTCGCTCGGCGAAACGCGCGACATGCAGGAGCAGTATGCCGATGCGCTTGCGTCGCAGCGCCTGATCCGGCAAACCGACCTGTGGGCCCTGTTTGACGTCCCCACGGAAGCTCAGGTAGCGCGCATGCCCGTGGTTGTGGCACTTGGATACATGATTTTTCTGGACCTCATTCGACCCTTTCGCATCGCTCGCCTGCGCCGCCGGACCTTGAGCGGCATGGAATGGCTGTCCACGCTTGGCGGCCTGTTTCAAAGCTCACACGTGGAGCTGGAAAAAGCGGTCGCCGCTGCCCGCGATTACTCTTCCCTGTCCAAGCGCCTGGCGTTTCTTTCGCGCGCGCAGCGGGTGTTTCACCTCTGGCACGTGGTCCACAAGCCCTTCAGCTACTCGTTTGCGGTCCTGGCCATTTTCCACATCGGCGTGGTGTGGATGTTGGGATATCTATGATGGCCTGGGGCTTGGATTCACTCGTATCGTATGCGATCGCCGGCGCGGTGCTGCTGTTCTTCGTGCGCGGCTACCTGAAGGGCCTGAAGAAAAAGGAAGCGCGGTGGCAAGCGGCCGCGGAAAAAGGGAAGTTGTTCTCTGGAGGTCCCAGAGCCCAGCATCCGCACATTGACGTCACCTATTGCATTGGCTGTCAGAGTTGTACCACGGTCTGTCCCGAAGGAGACGTGCTGGGGATGGTTGGGGGCAAGGCCGCCATCATCAACGGATACAAGTGCGTCGGCCACAGCTTGTGCGCGGAAGTCTGTCCCGTGGGCGCCATCACCATGGTCATGGCCACCCCGAGCATGGGCGCCGAGATGCCTTTCCTGACTCCCGAGTACGAAACCAACGTCCGGAATCTTTTTATCGTGGGAGAGCTGGGCGGGCTGGCGTTGATCAAGAATGCCGTCAACCAGGGTCGTGACTGCATCGACACCATAGCCGGTCGCCTCACGAGCGAGCATGCGCGCCGCGAAATTCCCGGCGTTTGCGACGTCCTCATCGTCGGAGCCGGTCCCGCCGGCATCAGCGCCTCGCTGCGAGCGATTGAGAACAAGCTGAACTACGTCACCATCGAGCAGGACCAGGTGGGAGGCACGGTGGCGAAATTTCCCCGCCAGAAACTGGTGATGACCACCCCGGTCGAATTTCCCATGTACGGGAAGTTCAAGAAGATGGAACTCTCCAAGGAAAGCCTGCTGGCGTTTTGGCAGAAGGTCATGCAGCGCGCCGATTTCCAGGTCCGCAGCGGTGAGAAGGTCGAAGACATTCAAAGAGGGCCTGACGGCTTGTTTTCGATCGTTACCTCGAAAGCCCAATACCGCTCGCGGGCCGTCGTGCTGGCACTCGGCAAAACCGGCACTCCCCGCAAACTCGGCGTCCCAGGCGAAGACCTGCCGAAAGTCATGTACCGGCTGATCGAGGCCGATCACTACGTCTACAAGAAGATCTTGATCGTCGGCGGTGGCGACAGCGCGGTCGAGGCGGCGATGGGACTGGCCAACCAGGTCGGCAACCTGGTCACGCTCTCCTACCGTCAGGACAGCTTTGCCCGCATCAAGGCCCGGAACCTCGAGCGCATCGAGAAGTGCATGCGCTCGGGCAAGGTCAAGGTGATCTTCAATTCCAAGCCGATCGAGTTCCGGCAGGACGCCGTCATACTCGACGTCAAGGGCGAGCGACACGAAATCACCAACGATTTCGTGTGGATCTTTGCCGGCGGCTCTCCGCCCAATGACTTCCTGAAGAAAATTGGGGTGCAGCTGGGAACGCGAGACCTGACTTTGGAGGCCCATCACGAGGCGCAAGAGGCAACGGCCGGCAAGAAAGAGCTCGCGAGCATTTCTTGACTCCTGCAGTACAACCGACAAACCGCAATCAGACTGCCTGGTTCGAGCAAACTGCTCGAATGAGCGCCGGAGCCACCGTTGTTTTCTATACCGGTCCTCTCGTGGTGTCGCTGCATCACGTCGAGCGCTGCACGAGGCGCTAACGGGACAAGTTGCGCCACGCGGTTCAGTCACCTCCGTCCGCTGCTGTCGTGAGATTCCAATTATCACCAATGCAGGCAGGCCAGGACCGCGGCAGACTCCGGTTCACTTTTTCAATTGACGAACATAGGTTGCGAGTTCGTTGATCTCGTCGGCGCACGCAGGTCGGGGATGTTGAATTTCTTCCCCATTGCCGTATTCCCGCTGGCATCGGCGCCGTGACACATGGCGCATTTCGCTTTGAAGGTGGCCGCAGCATCCCCGCCGAAAGCCGCGAACGAGAAGCCAAGCTCACCGGTGGACACGACATCGGCGTCCCCGTGTACGACGCAGGGACAATGACAATTACCGTCAATAGCCATGCCAACTCGGTGTCGTGGGGACAGGGCTCGACGGCGGCCGGAATCGCCTCGTCCCTGGCGTCGGCGATCAACGGTGACGGCGCGGCGGCGGTAACCGCAAATGCGAATTCGGCCACCGTGAACTTGACCGCCAAAACCACGGGCACAGCGAGCAATTATTCACTGTCGTCGTCGTACACGTTCAGCTCCGGCAATTTCGCGAACTCCTCGTTTACGCCCAGCAATTCGGGGGCGAGCCTGACGGGCGGTCAGAACGCGGTGTACAACACCGTCTACGACACCGGGACGATCACGGCCACCGTAAATGGGACTGCGAAGTCGGTGTCTTATGGACAATCTTCAACCCCCTCTTCGCTGGCCTCGGCGCTGGCCGTCGCTTTTAATGGCGATTCCGGATCGCCAGTAACGGCGACTGCGGCGGGTGGGACGTTGGCGTTGGCCACAAAGGCAGTTGGATCCACTGTCAATTACTCACTGTCTGCTTCGTCCAGTACCGGGAACTCGAATTTTACCGGCACATCGTTTCCGGCAACTCCGTCAGGGGCAGCGTTGACCGGGGGCAGCGACCCAGGAACTTACACGCCCTACAGCTATACGCTGACTTACGCTCCCATAACGGGTCGTGCCTGACGCCAACATTCAGCTTCACCCAGCAGAACAACCGTATTGACGGCTACAGCTACGATGCTGCAGGCAACCTGCTGTCGGACGGTACGCATACGTATGTTTACGACGCTGAAAACCGGATCATTTCGGGGGATAATGGCAGCTTCACATACGTGTACGATGCGCAGGGGCGTCGGGTGAAACGCACGGGGACGGAGAGCGTCGAGTATCTGTACGATCTCGGCGGCAGCGCCGTAACGACGCTGAGCGTCACGGATGGGTCCTGGATACGGGGCGAAATTTACGCTGGCGGGCACCACATCGGCTCGTATGCCGATGCGACGACGTACTTCACACACTCAGATTGGCTGGGAACGCAGCGCGCGCGTACGCAAATGGATGGAGGCCTGCACGAATGGTGCACGAATCTGCCCTTTGGCGACGCGCAAAGCTGCTCAGGAAGCGATCCGAGTCCACGCCACTTCACCGGCAAAGAACGGGATAGCGAGAGCGGACTGGATAACTTCGGTGCCAGGTATAATGCTTCCAGCCTCGGGCGCTTTATGACGCCCGATCCCATCTTCATCACTAAGAAGCGCATCAGGGATCCCCAGCAATGGAACCTCTACTCCTACGTTAGGAATAACCCCATCAATCTCACGGACCCGACAGGACTCGACTTCAATCAGAACTGCTCAGAGAACAACGGCACAACGTGCCAAGGCGGCTACGTGTACTACAAAGACGAGAATGGGGATTACCGGAAAACGGTTATCAAGAGCGATGAGAAAGGAAATCTTACGGATCAGAGTCGCAACAAATATACCGGAACCTTTGACGGCAAGAGTGTGACTTTCGCCGATGCGAAGGGAGCGAAGTCCACCGGATATTGGATTCAGGGAAGCGGTGCTACCAGCGGCGTAACGGCAGGCGGGAAGCTAGATAGTCGTTTCAGCTTCACATTCGAGAATCATGGCGGGCACCAAGAGCTAAACGCCATATGGAGTTTTAGAGGGACCGTTGCGCAGGCCGAGGCTGCTTGGCAACAGGCTGGGTATGAGCCACGAAAGGCAGGGATTAACGTCGGCTTTGACGAGTTCCGCACTCCAGCCGAGGATCGCAGTTCGCGACACGCCAACGTCGACCAGGTTCCGTTTGAACCGAAATCCGGTCAACCGACAACATTCGGCGATGTTCACACCGGCGAATACGATCCCGAAGAACATCCCATCTTGCATGGCGTTTGCGACTTGGCGGGGGCATGCTGATGATGGGTCGAACAGCGAACATCGTTGGAGTCCTGAGTTCGGTCGCACTAGTTGTCCTGCTGACCCTGGAGTTTTGGATTCCATTCCGTCATCTTTGGGACGTTCAGGTAGCTGGATTTCTTCTCAACTCTGCAGCGTCACTCTACGCCGCGAGACGTGGAAACCGATGGTGGTACGCGCTGGCGGCAGTAAATCTGCTAGCGATCGTAGGTTGGATCGTGGCGCTAGCCGGTTAGCGAGGCGCTCCGACCTAGTAAAGCTCAGCAAGCCAATGCATCAGCCAACAGCGAAAGCACCCCTGCTCAGCCAGACGGACCTCGATTTGAACCGAGCCCTAAGCACGGGTCCGAAGACCGGGGCGGAGCGAGCCAAGGGCCGAAGGACGGTCAAGCGGCACTAGACAACTCCGTGCAAGTGAAGGACACGTCTCTAAGGAGAGTCGGTGTTGACAGGCAGAACGGGCAACTTGTGGTGTTAGACCAGACACGGGACGGAGTGTTTCACGGCCATGTCCGGGGTTGGGAAAAGCTCACGCAGCAGCAGAGGAACTCTCTGATGAAAGCGGGATTAACCGATAAGAAGGGCTTAATTATTAAGGCACCCGAATGAACTACGAAGAACCAAAGCAGATATCCAAGGAAGCAGTACAGCGAGCCTTGGTCAGCTCCAGCCAGATAGCCTCGGATGCACTCATACGGGCGGCTTTAACAATTGATGATTGGGAATGGGTCGAATCGGTACTTGTGGGTGCGCTTTCGGATCAGAGATATGAGGTCCGGCGAGCGGCCTTGGTGGCGCTTGGGCATGTCGTACGCCTTCACCATCGATTGCACCTCGATAAGGTCGTTCCGCTGGTTCAGAGATGCGCTCTAGACTCGAATCTCGCAGGAACTGCCGAAGACACGCTGGAGGATATCGCCATGTTCACAAAGGGCGACGCTAATTTAGAGTCGTGACAAACCATCTTCGACAGATAGGAATAGAAGGGATAAGACACGTCACGCCTAATGAAGGAGAGACGCCTTGCTGATATGCCTCTAAGTCCGCTTTTCCAAGAAATAGTGTCGAGGTACATATGAGAACACAACTGGACCGATGCCTCAGGCTACTGCCTGCAATAGTGATTCTTGTGATGTCAGCAACCGCTGGCGCGCAACTCCAGCAAACCAAACCTCCCCGGTTACATTCCGCTGAAGGCCCACGAGCCGACTACGTCCGCTCCGGCGTGGACGCTGCAGCACGCACCGCCAAAGATGATCGTATGCGGCATTTCTTTTCTAATCCGCTGGCCGACCCAATCGCAACCGATCCCACGCCAAAGAGTTCAACCGTGTCGGTGACGGTCGACTCGGCTGCTCCCAAGGAAGGTTTGCCGATCAGCAGTGCAGACGTGGTTTTGATCGGCCGAGTGACCTCGTCCAGCGGCTTCGTGACACGCGACAAGACAGGAGTGTATTCCGAATTCACTGTCACTGTTACGGAGGTTCTGAAGCAGGATGGGACCGCACCCATCACAACCAGATCGGCCGTTGTGGTCACCCGACGCGGCGGCGATGTTTATTTCCCGTCGGGTCACGTCCGCCGCATCATTTTCGCCGGCGTGGGCTTTCCCAAGGATCAGACGGATTACGTGATGTTCCTGCGAAAATCGAGCCCGACGGGCGGCGACTACGTACTCTCCACTGCCTATGAACTCACAGCCGGTTCAATATTCGCGCTGGACGACGGCGAGCAGTTCGACCAGTACGAGGGCGCAACCGCCACAACGTTTCTGGCGAACCTCCGGAGCCAACTGAGCACGGTGCAGAACAGCGGGGGAAAATAGTAAGCGGGCGAGCACGGCGAAGGTAACGCGGTTCCAGATCGGTTATCTTGGAATGTAGTCGATTCTGTGGCGGTGAAAGCATCCAGAAGCACTCAGATTCAACAGCTTTCAACCAGCAGCCCGCAACAGATTCAACATCAATCAGTAACAGACAGCAGAATTCAACAGATTTCAATAGACGATGGAATCTGGTTCGGGACCAGGGGCCCTTGCAACCTGTTTCGAAGGCAGAGAACGGTCAGCCGGCGCACTTTCTGACCGCTAGAAGTGAAGATGTCCTCTTGGGGTGTGACTTCTGTCATAGACGAGGCGCGATCCAAAGCGCACTCTGTCGCTTTATTCATATTCTTCTTAGGCGGAACCGTTGGACCAGCAGCGATACCAGGTCCGATTCGCAGACCGGGAGTATTGGCGCGAACAGATCAAATGCCAGTACGCGTGTCCGGTCCACACCGATGCGCGCGGTTACGTGCGGGCCATTGCGGCGGGCGAGTATGAAGACGCCTACCTGATCGCTCGCGGTCCAAACCCTCTGGCCTCCATCTGCGGACGCATCTGCGGAGCACCCTGCGAGACTGCCTGCCGGCGCGGCAGCATTGACCAGCCCATCTCCATCCGCGCGCTCAAGCGCTTCGTGTGCGAAAAATTCGGGTGCGAATCCCGCGCCGATGCCGGCAAAGAGCTGTTCCCGTACCTGAAGAGCGAGAACGCCGATCGTCAGTGCGACGACCTCGACGAACTCCGTCATCTTCTCGATTTCCTCGCCAACGCCGCGTTTCCCCAACCCTCGGGAGAGCGTATCGCGATCATCGGCTGCGGGCCTGCCGGTCTGGCCGCCGGGCACGATCTCGCGCTGATGGGTTTCCGTCCGACCATCTTCGAAATGGATCCCGTACCTGCGGGCATGCTGGCTACGGGTGTCCCGGGCTACCGTCTCCCGCGCAAACTGATCGAGGCTGAAGTCGCGGTGATCCAGGCCATGGGCGTGGAGATTCGCTGCAATACCCAGGTGGGCAAGGACGTGAGCTTTACCGACCTGCGGCGCGACTTCGCGGCGGTTGTGATCGCCTGCGGCGCCAAACGCTCGCGGGCGTTGCCCATCCCCAACGTGGATGCCATCGGCGTGATGGGCGGCGTGGATTTTCTCCGCGACGTGGCCCTGGGCAAGAAGGTGGAACTCGGCCAGCGCGTCATCGTGGTGGGCGGTGGCAACGTCGCCTATGACGTGGCGCGCACCGTGTTGCGACAGGAAGAGTACGACGTCTCCCGCACGGCGGCTCGCATGGCCGGCGTACGCCAGGTGAATCTGGTCTGCCTGGAATCGCTGGAAGAAATGCCCGCCGACACGGTAGAGATCGTTGAGGGTCAGGAAGAGGGCGTCCTCCGGCACAACAGTTGGGGGCCGAAGGAAATCCTGGTGCGGGAGAGCAACGGGCAGAAGTTTGTGCGGGGCGTGCGCTTTGTCCGCTGCAGCCAGGTTTATGACCAGAACAAGCGCTTCGCTCCCAAGTTCGACGAGACCGTCACCACCGAGATCGAGGGCGACACCGTCCTGCTCTCGGTCGGGCAATCGGCGGACCTGAGCTTCCTCGATGCGGAGCGCGACGGCATCCAAATGCGCTCGCCGCAGCAGATCGTCAACGATCCCGCGACCTGTGCCACCTCCGCGCCGGGAATCTTCATCGCCGGTGACATCGCCTACGGACCGCGGCTGATGATTCATGCCATTGCCAGCGGCAAGCAGGCCGCTCGCTCCATCTACCGGCATCTGCGAGGCCGGGAGATCACGCCGGAGGAAGTGCAATTCCACGCTCCTCTGGAGCATTACCGGCGGGAAAAGCACTACGAACGACGCGCTCGCCTGGCCATTCCCACCCGTTCCGCGGAAGAGCGGCTGAAGGACCCTTTGGCGCTGGTGGAGATCGGCTACAACGAAGAGCAGGCGCGCGCCGAGGCCGGACGCTGTCTCGATTGCGGCATCAACACCATTTTCGACGGCGAGCGCTGCATCCTGTGCGGCGGATGTGTCGATGTCTGTCCGACGGTGTGCCTGAAGCTGGTGTCTTTCGATCGCATCGCGCCCACGCCGGAAGGGCAGGCGGCGGTGAGCGCACTGGAACTCGATGTGTCCGACCTTTCCGCCATCATCAAGGACGAAGAACGCTGTATCCGCTGCGGCCTGTGCGCCGAACGCTGTCCCACAACCGCAATCACCATGGAGCAATTCAGTTTCGCCAAGGAGTGGAAGCCATGTCCCGTCTCGACCCACCCCGCGTAAGCCGGCGAAGTTTTCTCAGCATCGCGTCGCTGGGCAGCTTCTTTGCCGCGGTTGGCACTGCGGCAGCGGGGCTGTTCCGGCTGCCAAACCCCGCGGTACTGCCAGGGCCGGTGCGGCGCTTCAAGCTGGGTGCGCCGGAGCAGTTTACGGCCGGCAGCGAAACCCTCTTCTCCGATGAAAACCTGGTGCTGTTCCGCGACGACGATGGCTTCTACGCCATCTCCACCACCTGCACCCATCTGGGATGCATCGTCTCGCGCGCCCAGCAGGGGTTTGCCTGTCCCTGCCACGGATCACGTTTCGACGATCGCGGAAAAGTGGTGGGCGGTCCGGCGCCGCGTCCGCTGCCGTGGCTGGAAATCAGCCGGGCTGCCGATGGCCAGCTCGTGATCAATGCCGACAACGAGGTACCCGCAGGCACGCGTTACCGCGTGTAGGAGGCGAACCATGGCGACCGCGGCCCAGGAATTCATTCGCAACCTGCAGGCATTGCCGCATACGGTGAAGGATGCCTGGTTCCGCCTGGGCAAAGAACCGGAATCCGAACGTGAAGAGTCGCAGGCTACTTTTCATAACCTGTTCCTGCACATTCACAGCGTGCGCGTCCACGTGCGCACTCTCAGTCCCACGCTCACCTTCGGCCTGGGTCTGATGGCGGCGGCCACGTTCCTGATCACGGTGGTCACGGGTCTTCTGCTGATGGTCTATTACAAGCCTTCCACCGACCTGGCCTACCAGTCGATCAAGGACATCCACTTCACGGTCTACACCGGACGGTTCATCCGCAACATTCATCGCTGGGCGGCACAGTTGATGGTCTTGACCGTGCTCTTGCACATGGCGCGGGTGTTCTTCACCGGCAGCTACAAGAAGCCGCGCGAATTCAACTGGCTGGTGGGATTGGGGCTGCTGGTCATGACTTTGGCCCTCAGCTTCACCGGATACCTGCTGCCCTGGGACCAGCTTGCCTACTGGGCCATCACCATCGGTTCCAATATCGCCAACTCGCCCCGTGAACTGACCGACGCGCTCGGCGTCACGCGCTGGCTTGACCCGGGCGGTCTCCAGAAACGGCTGCTCCTGGGCGCCAACTATGTCGGCCAGGACGCGCTGATCCGGTTCTATGTGCTGCACGTGTTCCTGCTGCCCCTGGCGCTGGTCACTCTGCTCAGCGTGCACTTCTGGCGGATTCGCAAAGACGGCGGCCTGGCGCGTCCCGAGGACCCGATGGGCGGCGAGGCGGAATGGGGCGGCGCCCGCCGAACCGTTTTCCAACCCATTCCCACCAAGACCTACGGCTTGATGGCCCTGGTAAAAGGCCAGCGGCCAACCGTAAACCGCGGGCCGGAGAACACAGTGATGAGCTGGCCGCATCTTTTCTGGGCGGAACTGGCTGTGTTCATGGTCTCGGTGGCGTCCACTCTCGTGCTCTCCTTTTACTGGGACGCGCCGCTGAAGGAACTGGCCAATCCTGCGATTCCGGAAAACCCGGCCAAGGCGCCCTGGTACTTTCTCGGAATCCAGGAACTGGTTTCGTATTCCGCGTTTACTGGCGGACTGATGATCCCGTTGATCGTCGTCCTCGGACTCGCCCTCATTCCATTCCTCGACCGCAGGCCCGACGGTGAAGGCACATGGTTCGGGACTCCGGGAGAGAAGTCCGTCTTCCGCTACTCGCTGCTATTCGCGGTGCTCGTAACGGTCGGCATGCTGGTCTTTACGGTGAACTACGGGTGGTTGCGCAACTGGTTCCCGGAAGTTCATCAGTTGTGGATCATCATCTTTAACCCCGGCTCGCTGCTGGTGCTTATCTTCGCGGCCTGGTCGCTGCTGGTCCTGAAGCGCAAAGACTCCGTGCGCCTGGCGGCAGTCGCGCTTTTCACTTGTTTCCTGGTCGGTTTCACCATTCTGACCTATTTCGCCACCGTCCACCGGGGGCCGAACTGGCATTTCTACTGGTGGCCCTCGCAGTGGCCGGCGCATTAGGGGGAATGCGATGAAGGACCCCTCACGCATTTATCGTTGGATTCTGCTCGGGGCCAGCGTTCTCACCATCGTCTATCTGGTGGGCGCCGCGGTCCACGAGAACTACCTGGCGCAGTGGAGCGCCGTGCAGCGCCAATACCGCGAAATCCTCCGGGAAAAAGCCACCGACGAGCGCGGGCGCGAACTGCTGGCCAAGTTCCACGTTGAGTTGAAACAGGTCAGCCTGCCGGCGCTGGGGACGGTGGACCGCTGCGTCACCTGCCACAACGGAATCGACGATCCCAGAATGACCGATGTCGCGTTGCCCCACCGGGTCCACCCCGCGGGCATCCTTGACAAGCATCCTGTCGATCGCTTCGGATGCACCATCTGCCATCACGGACAAGGACCGGCGACCACGTTCCGCGATGCCAAGGCGGACGACGCCTATTGGGACTATCCTCTGCTGCCGCCAGAGATGACGCAGTCCACCTGCGCCACCTGTCACGACGCGGAAAAGTTGCCGGCAGCACAAATCCCACTGCTGCTCACCGGCACGAAGCTTTATCAGGAAAAGAGCTGCGGCTCCTGCCACAAGCTGGGAGGGCGCGGGGGTGCGTTGGGGCCGGTGCTCGACAACGAAGGCGCCAAGACGCGCCACCAGCTCATCATGAGCAATCTCAGGCCGCCACACACAACCTGGAGGTGGCAGGAAGCTCACTTCCGCGATCCCGCGAGCTTGGTTGCCGGCAGCCAGATGCGTAACCCGACCGTGACCCGGCAGGAAGCGCTGGCGCTGACGGTTTACATGCTCTCGCAGTGGAAGCGCGATATACCCGAGAGTTATCTCGCTCCCGACAAGATCGAGCAGAAGTATCGTGCGCTGCATCCGGCGCCGCTCTCCGGCGAGCAGGTCTACGGGCAATACTGCGCGGCCTGCCATGGCAATGGGACTTACAGCCGCTGGGACAAAACGTTCAAGCGCTTCATCCCCGCCATTCGCGGCGTTTCCTTGATCGCGACCGCGAGCCGCGAGTACTTGACCAGCAACATCCAGCACGGCCGGCCAGGCACGCAGATGCCGGCGTGGGACAAGCAAGCCGGCGGCCTGGCGCCGGAGGAGATCACGGCGGTCACCGAGTACCTGCGAGCCGGGGTGCCGGCGGTCGAAAAGATGCCGCCTCTCACGCTGGCGGGCGATGCAACTCGGGGCTTGACGCTGTTCCTGCGCAACTGCGCGGGCTGTCACGGCATGGAAGGCCGCGGAGGAATTGCACCGGAGATCGGCAATCCGGTCTTTCAGAAGGCAGCGACCGACGAATTCATCGTGCGCACCATCCGCTACGGACGGCAGGGAACCGCCATGCCGGCCTTCGAGCGAACCGACGCACCGGCGTTCACTGACCAGGACGTGGCCGACGTTCTGGCGTACGTGCGGACTTTCGGCGCGCACAAGCGAGAGAAGGCGGTTGCGCAGAGCGTGATTCCGGGAGGTAAGCCATGACCAATAAGGACAAGTCGGACAACCAGCGGTCGCGGCGCACCTTCCTTCAGACCGCCGCCATGACGGCGGCGGCACTAGCGATCCCTGGCTGTTCCCGCAAAGAGAAGCCGGTTCTCACTACGCTCGTCGGCGACTTCGACCCTCTCCGCAGTTATCCCTACCGCGGCTGGGAGGACTTCTATCGCAAGATCTGGACCTGGGACAAAGTAGTTCGCTCGACGCACTCCGCCAATTGCACCGGTTCCTGCTCATGGAAAGTCTATGTCCGCAACGGCGTGATGGTACGCGAAGAACAGGCGGCGGATTATCCGCGCATCAGCCAGGACCTGCCCGATTACAACCCGCGCGGATGCCAGAAGGGCGGCTGCTTCGTCGAGTATGTGTACAGTCCGCAGAGGTTGCGCTATCCGCTGATCCGCACCGGGGAGCGCGGCGAAGGCAAGTGGCGTCGGGCCACCTGGGACGAAGCTCTCACGCTGGTCGCCGGGAAACTGCTCGACAACATCTACAACTATGGGCCGGACACCAACACGTTCTTTAGCGTGATCCCGGCCATGAGTCCGGTCAGCTTCTGCGCGGGATCGCGCCTGGCAAACTACATCGGGGGAGTATTCCTTTCCTTCTATGACTGGTACTGCGATCTGCCGCCGGGCGAGCCGCTTACTTGGGGCGTGCAAACCGAGGCTTGCGAGTGCGCCGACTGGTTCAACTCCAAGTACATCGTGCTGTGGGGCTCGAACATTTCGCAGACGCGCATTCCCGACGCCCACTTCGCCTACGAAGCTCGCTACAACGGCGCCAAGATCGTCTGCATCTCGCCCGATTACAACTCCAGCGCCACGCACGCCGACCTCTACTGGCAGATCAATCCGGGCACGGACGGCATTCTTGCTTTGGGGGTGGCGCGGCTTCTCATCGAGCAGAACCTGATCGATGTTCCCTACGTGAAAGAGCAGACCGACCTGCCGCTGCTTGTGTTATCCGGCACGAAGCGTTTTTTGCGCCAATCGGACCTCGAGGCTAAGGGCAAAGAGGATGTCTTTTACGTCTGGGACGCGCGACAACAGCGCGCCGTACCGGCACCCGGGTCCATGGGCTCGGAACAGAAGACGATCCAGCTCAACGGCGTCGATCCCGCTCTGACGGGGAACTTCAGCGTGCAGCTTGCGAATGGGAAGACCGTCGAGGTCACCACCGTTTTCGAGATGCTCAAGAAAGAGCTGGCCCAGTACACGCTGGACAAAGTAGCCGCGCGCACCGGACTGCCGGCACACGAAATCGAGTTGTTCGCCAAAGAATTAGGAACACGCAAACCCGCGATGATCATCCACGGCGCGGGGACGAACCACTGGTTCCACAATGACCTGATCAACCGCTCATTCATCCTGCTGGTGGTGCTCACCGGCAACGTGGGCAAGAACGGCGGCGGCTTCAACCATTACGTGGGCCAGGAACGCGTCTGGCCGGAGCATGGTTTCTTTCAGCTTGCCTTCCCCGAAGGACGCAAGAAGCAACGCTTCCAGAACACCACGCTGTGGAGCTACGTCCACTCCACCAGCAAGGATCCGCACCTCTACAACGGCAAGCCCATCGATTGGTACATCCAGGAATCGGTGAAGAATGGGTGGATGCCGCTGTGGCCCAAGGGCGGCCGCAAGCCGCGCGCCTTCATTGTGTGGCGCGCCAACTATCTCAATCAGGCCAAGGGCAACGAGATCCTGGAGTCATCGCTGTGGCGCGATCTCGACCTGATCGTGGACATCAACTACCGCATGGACACCACGGCGCTCTATTCCGATGTCGTGTTGCCCGCCGCCAGCTACTACGAGAAGGTGGACATCAACACCACCGATTGCCACAGCTACATCCATCCCTTCGGCAAAGCGCTCGAACCGTTGTTCGAGAGCAAGACGGACTGGGACATCTTCCACGCCCTGGCCGAGAAGATGGCGGAGCTGGCCACCAAGCAGGGTCTGAAGCCCTTCCACGACGATGCCTTCGACTGGAACCGCGACTTCACGCAGTTGGCGCACGACTGGACGGGTAAAGGAACCATCCTCACCGACGAGCAAGCGGCCAACTTCATCCTCGCCAACGCGGTTGAGACCAAAGGCATGAACTACCAGCATTTGCAGGAGAAGCCGCACCGCTTTGTCGCCACCGACCCGGAGTCATGGAACAGCGACATCGAGGACGGCATCGCCTACACGCCGTTCAAGCACCAACTGGAGAAGAAGCGGCCATGGCGCACCCTCACCGGGCGGCAGCAGTTCTACATCGATCATCCCTGGTGCCTGGAGTTGGGTGAGGCGCTGCCCACCTTCAAGGAACCGGTGCCGGAGAAGTATCCGCTCTACTGGAACACTCCGCACGGGCGCTGGTCCATCCATTCCACCTGGCGTGACCACCGGGCGATGCTGCGGTTGCAGCGCGGTGGCCCCATCGTCTACATGCATCCCGACGACGCCCGCAAACGCGGCCTGCGAGACAACGACTGGGTGCGCATCCATAACGACGTCGGCCAGTGCGTCTGCCGCCTGCAGATTCTGCCGGGAGAGAAACGGGGCCGCGTGACCATGTATCACGGCTGGGAGAAGTACCTCGGCTTCCAGCAGGGCGGCTGGCAGTCGCTCACTTACATCAAGATCAAACCCACGCAGCTCATCGGCAAGTATGGACACGTCAATTTCCGGCTGAACTACTGGGGGCCGACCGGCAACAATCGCGACATCAAAGTGGAAATCGAGAAGGCAAAGGTCTGAGGGGGCAGCCATGTCGAAACACCAATATGCAATGGTGATGGACCTGAACAAGTGCCTGGGCTGCCAGACCTGCACCATCGCCTGCAAGAAGCTTTGGACCGATCGCGACGGCACCGGCTACATGTACTGGAACAACGTGGAGACGCGGCCCGGGATGGGCTACCCGCGGCAGTGGGACCGGATCGGCGGCGGGTGGAAAAACGGCCAGCTCCAGCCCAGCCCGCTTCCGACCATGGACGACTACGGTCACGCCTGGGAATTCAACTACGAACAGCGGCTCTATGAGGGCAAGAAGAAGCCGGTCATGCCATCGCCCACTCCGACGTCCGGCGCGAACTGGGACGAAGATGTCGGCGGCATGAACGGCGAGGAGAATTACTTCTTCTATCTGCCGCGCATCTGCAATCACTGCACCTATCCGGCGTGCCTGGAAGCGTGCCCGCGCAAGGCCATCTACAAGCGTGATGAAGACGGCATCGTCGTCCTCGATCAGGAGCGCTGCCAGGGCTACCGCTACTGCATCAAGGCTTGCCCTTACAAAAAGATTTATTACAACGAGGTGACCGGCAAGTCGGAGAAGTGCATTTTCTGTTATCCGCGCCTGGAAAAGGGCCAGGTGAATGCCTGTGCCGCCCAATGTCCCGGACGGTTGCGCTTCGTCGGCCTGCTCGACGATCCCGAATCCCCGGTGCACAAACTTGTCCTGGTACATCGCGCGGCTTTGCCGCTATTTCCAGAGAAGGGAACACAGCCGAATGTTTTCTACGTTCCGCCGTTCAATCCGCCCAAGCGCGGGAGCTATGACAAAAGCATTCTCGAAGACCCGCGCTTGCCGCTCGATTACCTGATCTACCTCTTTGGCCCCGAGGTGCGCGACGTGATCACACGCCTGGAGGCCGAACTAAAGTCGGCCCAGCGCGGCGGGCGCAGCGAACTGCTGCAACTGCTCATTGGCCGCGATGCTGAAACGCGCTATCGCATCAAGCCCGAACTGGTGCAGATCAAGCTTTAGGAGACTGCCATGCGAACGAATCGAGTGACGTTGCTTCTCGTGGTCGTACTTGCAACCAGTACGATCGCCGGTGCGCAGGCCGGCAAGGCGCCGGCCGGTCAGACGCTGAACGCAACGTCACTGTCGGCAACGGCCGACGTGCTCCTCAACGACCCGGCATTGTGGGGGCAGGTTTCCGCCCACCGGATCAGCCTGAACCGCACGCCCCCGTTGTACGACACCGACGAGCCGGCATCTCTGGAAATCCCAGTACTGGAGGTGCGAGTCGCGCGCGCCGGCGGCAAAGTGCTGGTGCAGATGTCGTGGGCCGATCGAACCCACGACAGCGCCGCGCTGCCCGACGTCCCGAACACGCCCCCCGAGACGCGCTTTCGCAAGCTCCCCACCGAAGCCGATGACAGATTCTTCGACGCGGCCGCCGTCATGTTCCCGACAAAGCCGGGTGCTGTGACGCCTTCGCTGCAAATGGGTGACACGGATGATCCCGTGCAGATCTATTACTGGAACGCCGCGCGCGGTCCCATGCTGATGGAGGCGGCTGGACGCGGTACTACGCGCCGGACCGGAGCCTCATTCGCGGCCCACGCCGCAAACGAGAAGGGCCGCTGGACGGTGGCGATTGAGTTGCCCGATCTGCCGGCAGGCACGCCGTTGGCTTTTGCCATCTGGAATGGCAGCCAGAAGGATCGCGACGGGAGAAAATACTTTTCCGTATGGCAGGTATTGCAGTGAGGAGTTCATGACAGTAGCCGGCGAATCCCGCGCACCTGCGAAACTTGATTGGGCAGGCCTCGATCTGTACAGATTCTTCGCCTTCGTGTTCTCGCAGCCGTCACCCGAGCGCTTCGACACACTCGCGCAGCCGGCGTTGAAGGACGCGCTTGCCGGCCTGTGGCAGCAATTACGCTGCGCGGGAGACTCCCCGGACCTCACCTGGTTCAAGAACTACGAGGAATACGAAGCGACGTACATCGCGCTCTTCGATGTTGGCATTCCCGAGCCTCCGGTACCTCTTTTCGAATCAGCGCATGACAAGACCAGGCCCGCGCAAGAGATCGCGCTCGAGAACACATGGTTTTACGACGCACTCGGGCTCAGATGGGATGCAAGCTGTGCCGTTCCCGATTACCTCATCACCCAACTGGAATTCCTGGCTGCTGTGCACTACACCTTGGAGAATGCGCAGGATCTTGCCACCCGCCATAGTCTCGCAAAGCTCGAAGCAGATTTTCTCGGCCGCCACCTGCTGAATTGGGTGCCCACAGCCGCTGCCAAGCTGAATAACAATTCTCCCTCTGCCTTCGGTCCGCTCACGATTCTGCTCGCGGCATTCCTGCAGGACCGGCGCGATGAAGTCAGCAATACCGCGAAGGCGGGTCCGCCGGTCATGCGCCACTAGCGGCGGTCGTGGTCGCGGTCGCGGTCCCGGTCACGGTCCCGGTCGCGGTCCCAGCGGTGGTCATGTTCAAACCGGCCGCGATCTCCGTCCCAGTAACCGTTGAAGAACCGCTCTCCATCATGATGAGGTGCCACCCAATGAGCTCCCGCGTACGGTGGCCGGGTCCAATAACCTTCATGCCACCTGTAGCGCCTTCCCACCGGGTGCCTGGTCGAGCCTCACCTCGATGACCCCATTCTGTGGGACCGTCACCATCTTGGGCTTTGCGGCCAGAGTTTTGCCTGCGAACCCCAAGGCTATTGCAAGGGGGGCAACGAGTGCGATGTAGCTCCATCTTGGCATCTTCATTTGCAGACACCTCCCGCTCTCGATTCAAAGTTCGACACGCGTCAATGCCCTTGAACTACTGGACGATTTCCGCGTGGACTAACTTGTCACGATACAAACCGCGTTCCGGTAAATAGGTACGCTCATAAATGAGACGAAACCAAACCTCACTCTTGTAAGCGACACTCCACAGAAAGCGCGTCACAGTGTAGTAAGTTGGATTCATGGTCCACATACCTCGGAGAGTGCATTTGCATTTTGCATGCCACCTCGCAGATCCGATAGATAACTGCAACCGCGGCAATGATGTAGTTCGCGGGAAGTCGGGTCAAAGGCAGCCCAGCGGCGACGGAACTTTTTACCTATTTATCCTCTGTTCACTGGGACAGAAATGCAGGGCCACCGCTCCATACGGGTAAGTTTTTCATGGCGAGCGGAAGTGAAATCGTGGGCCGCCCGAAATAAGTGTCTGTCTCCACAATCAGTTTCAGCTTTCATTGCCATTGTGGCAACTGGCCTGCATTTCACTATGTCCGACTGGAACGTTTTGGCAGGTTCAAAGCTGTTGACTAAATCTGACCACAGAGAGGTAGACACCATGTCGGAGTACGATCCTCCCCCGAAGATGTCTGAGCATGATTCTTCTCCGAAGACGTCTGAGCATGATTCTTCCCCGAAGACCGGCAGCGGCATGAAAACCGCGCGGCTGGTGATCGCCAGCATAGCCAGCGTCTATGTGCTGGCTTCACTGTTTCTGATGTTCGAAGCGCGCGGGCGCATCGGCAAGCTGGAGGCGGCTCAAACCGCCACGGCTGCGACCCAGGAGAAACTCAACCAGCATCTCGATTCCACGGACTCGACCATGCGGGCTTCCACCGACGCCCTGGCCCAGACGCTGGGTATGACCGGAAGACAACTGGATGAACGCACCGCCCAACTGCAGCAGCAACAGAAAGCCTCGGAGAAGGAGCAGAAAGAGCAGATCGACGGAGTGAAGACCGAGGTGGGCAGCGTGAGAACCGAAGTGGGTAGCGTAAAGACCGATGTCGACGCTACCAAGTCAGACCTGCAAGGAACCAAGAACAAGCTCGAACAAACTGTCGGCGACCTGGGTGTGCAGAGCGGCCTGATCGCGCACACGCGGCAGGACCTGGATCTTCTGCGGCGCCGCGGGGAGCGTAGCTATTACGAATTGACCTTGGTGAAAGGACAAGTCCCGGCGCGGGTCTCCAACATCAGCTTGCAACTCAAGAAAGTGGATCCCAAACGCAGCAAGTACACCCTCAATGTGGTGGCGGACGATCGTGTCATCGAGAAAAAAGATCGCACCATGTTTGAGCCCTTGCAGTTTTACACCGGACGTGACCGGGGGCTCTACGAGGTGGTCGTGTTCACGGTTGACAAGGGCAAGGTCAGCGGCTACGTGAGCACTCCCAAAGAGATGGTGGCGCAGGCGCAGTAGAACAGCAATCACGTTACGCGCTGGCTCGGAACAGGTTTCGCTGCGCAGAGCGAAGATGTCGAGCAGTTCGCAGGGCAGGCCGCCTCTCCCCCAACCGGGCTGAGAACTGCTCGACGAATCGCTGTTACGCCGTCCTCTTGCCTGGCTGGAAGCACATTCAGAGCAGAGAGAGGCGGGATCAAGAAATGGAGGTTTCGTGATGATGAAGCGAATCATGATCGCGGTTGTCTTTTTTGTGGCGCTGGTTTCTTCTGCGTTCGCCAGTTCCGGACGCAGCGACGACATCGAACGAATCCAAGATGCTACGCAAGTCTTTCGCGAGATCATGGCGACCCCGGACAAAGCGATCCCCCAGGAATTGTTGGAGTCGGCAAAATGTATCGCCATCATTCCCGGGGAAAAGAAGGCCGCGTTTGTCGTTGGTGGGAACTATGGCAAGGGGATAGCAACCTGTCGCACGGCTGAGGGTTGGAGCAGTCCCTTGTTTGTCGCCCTCGGCGGCGGCAGCGTCGGTTTCCAGATTGGCGCTTCGTCCACCGACGTCGTGATGATTTTCAGGAATGAGAAGGGTTTGCGAAGCCTGCTCAGCGATAAGTTTAAAATCGGCGCCGATGCAACCGCAGCCGCCGGCCCAGTCGGTCGGCATGCGGCCGCCGCTACGGATGCCAAGATGAATGCGGAAATCCTGACTTATTCTCGCAGTAAGGGCTTGTTCGCCGGCGTCAGCCTGGATGGCGCCGTTGTCCAGGCCGACCACAGCGGAAACCATGCCATGTATGGGGGGAATGTCAATCGGCGGGAGATCCTTAATGGCTCCGTGAAAGTGCCTGAAGCTGCGGAGCCGCTGCTGAAAGAAATCGGGCAGTATACACGGGCCGAACAGGCAAGCAACCAGTAGCCGCTGGGACATTGTGCGTGTCCAAAGCGACGCCGCTCGCTGGACACGCACAATCGCTTGACTCCAAGACCATCAACCGTGGCGCGCCTTTCTTCATGGATGGATCACAGCGATGGCTAAGCGTGAATTGTCTGACCCGGGCAACAGGGAACTGAGAGTGAAGTGGTGGGAATGGTTTGTTTTCGCCGCGGTTCTCGAATTGTATGTCCCGCCCAGGAGGAAACTGAAAAAAATTGAGTGGTGGGATTGGTTAGTTTTGGCCGCTGTGGTTTCATCCGCATTCTTATAGCGGGTGCGTGGCCGCAGTGTTGTTGGCACATGTCTGCACAGGGGCGACTTGCAATTCTTACCGTAGCCCGAACATTCTTTCCACCCAGTGAAGGCGCGTCCTTGACGGAGGTTGTTTCAATGGAATGACTTACAAAGGCTGGCAAGCGTATTGCACCACTCCCACCTGGGAAAGGAGGTAACGATGAAAATACTCCGGACAATGCATCCACTACGGTGGGCGATGCTTCTGATCCCCACTCTGCTTCTGGCCCTCACTATGTACGCCGAAAACGCGGTCATGGGAGAGATTGAGTTTAAAGGAATCTCCCATGTCGAAAAGACATCCGGCGTTTGGGTTGATGGACAATACGTGGGCTACTTGAAGGAACTCAAGGGATCGAAGAAGGTCCTGCTATTGCCTGGCGACCACGACATTGTAGTGCGCCAGGACGGCTACCAGGATTTCACGGCAAAAGTACTTGTTCAGCCCGGGCAGAAGCAAGTCGTTCTCGTACGCATGACGAATGCACCCACAGGACCGATGCCAAATGTGACGGCCGAAGTCAAACTCGATGTCGACCCATCGAGGGCTGCGGTTTTCATGGACGGTCTTTTCGTGGGCCATGTGGGTGAGTTCAAGGGCGCGGGTCGAGGCATGCTGATCGCGCCAGGAGCACATCAGATCAGGATTGCCCTTCCCGGCTACCAGACTTTTGAGACGGATATCAATCCGCTGGCGAATCAGAAGGTACAAATCAAGACTGATTTGGTTAAGAACGGCGCTCCCCTGGCAGAGCCCCTGCTGACGACCGAAACAAGTGAGAGTACATCGGCGGTTGTCGCTCGTGGCGTCCGCAAGAGCTCCAAGATCATCCGAAGAAGTAGGTGAGTTCGTTTCTCCGGGGAACCTAAGACATAACAGGCCGGCTGGGCCAACTCGCCCTGGCTGGCCGATTTTTTGCGTCGGACCGAAAAGGAATGCGCGACGCGCTAAGCAAGGTGTTCCCAAATTGGCCCTTGGAAGCAACCGGGCGTGCATGCGAAGCGCAATAATTGCCTCGACTGCGAGCTGCTGAGCTGTGGGCCAAAATCCCACCGCCGGGAGGATTTGCAGCTGGTGAAACCGATCTTAGGCCGCGGTGGTGAAGGACTTCGGCGCGGCTGAGTCGGTTGGTCCGAGTGCCCGATAGACAGCACGCACCAGCATCCACAAGAGGTAATAGAACGCCACGATCACCGCTACGCCTACTCCGCGGAGTGCGGCCGGCACGGGTTGGCCCAGGATCCGCGCGGGCATATCGAGCACGAACGCCGCGAGCGTGCCGGCGATGAGTCCCAGGATCGCTCCCCAGACCGGCAGCCTCCGTGGGACCCAGGAGCGCGGCGCCAGCATCGCCCATATACCCCACGCGAGCGGCGCGAAGCACCAGAAGAGCGGAAGCAGGTAGCTCCTCTGCACTGGCACGGTAGGCACGAGGAGAATGGCGAGCGCTCCGCACGCAATTCCCACCGCTGCAATTGCGGTCCCCGCAACGAATCGCTGCAGCATATAGACCTCCACATCAAATTCTGTCCGGACTGCTACGCAGATTGAGTCGATCGGGCTCTCAAGCCATGTTGGGACTAGCGGACTCGCCTACGAGCCGGCGCCGCGCTCGATCAGGTGATGTCCACTTCGAGTCAAGATGCCGCCATCTGAGCCACGCGTTCGGGCAGCCAGTCCCGCAGCGAGGCAGCCAAATAAAATCGTGGAGAAAGCAGATCGTCATCTGCTCTCACGACACCGTCCGCCACCGCCCGGGCTGCGAGCGGTGTGTGCGGGTAGATTCGTATTCCCACAGTGATCTTCAGAAAATCGAGATGCAGCGACTCGGCAAACGCCAGACTCTCCTCGACGGTGTCTCTGGTCTCACCCGGTCCACCGAGCAACAGAAAACCGAACCTCTCGATGCCCGCGTCGGCAAACATCTCGGAGATGATTTGGACTTCGGTGCAATGAAACCGCTTGTTCAACATCTGAAGTATGGGTTCCGACCCGCTTTCGAATCCCAGGCTTATCTGCGTGCACCCTGCCTTGGCCATCAACCGCACCAACTCAAGGTCAACCCATTTCGGGTAGACAATGGCCCACCAGTCGAGGCCAAGTCCTGAGTCGATCACTCTGCGACACAGGTCTTTGGCGTAGGACGGCGGGAGATTGAAAGTATTGTCCACGAAATGGAAGTTCCGGAATCCTCGTGCGCAGACTTCGGCGATCCATGCGGCCACCAATTCCGGTGACCGCTTGCGCACCGGTTTGCCCTCAATGGCGCTGGTGGAGCAAAAGACGCAATCCAGCGGGCAACCGCGCCGGCTCTGCACCGGAACTCGCGCCGCCGTATCGGTGGAGTCCAACCACAAGCGAGGTTCCGGCAAACACAGCGTGTCCAAGTGTTCGACATAGCTTCGTTGGAGGGCCGCGCGATTCGGCAGATACACGCCGGGTGGCACAGCGGTTCGACGGCCCGTTTCCAGCCAGGACAACAGAGCGGGAAACGTGATCTCACCTTCGCCCTGAATTCCGAAGTCGGCGCCCAGGAATGTCAAAGCGCTTCCGGGGAAAATGCTATAGCCGGCGCCCCCCAAGACGACGGGAGCACGCGAAACCTTGCGACAAACCGCAACCAATTGTCTTAATGGTGCGAGGAAGAAGTGCGCGCCCTGCATGTTCTGGTCGTCAATGTTCCTGACCGAGATGCCGATGATGTCGGGGTGCAGTTGCGCGATCGCATTCCGGATCGCTGTTTCCCAAGTGGCTTCCGACGCCAGCGCCAATAGCCGCACTTCATGCCCGGCCTTCTCCGTCGCGGCGGTAACGCACGCCAAGCCCAGCGGCAAGGGCGTTTCCAGGCCGCTGGTTACGTTGTTGCTCGAGATGAACAGCACCCTCACGATTATTTCCCCGGCCAAGCGTAGGCGGACGGCATTGGCGAAGCTTTGAACAAGCGTGCAACGCTTTTCGTCTGTCTCTAAGCTTCCCACGATTACGTGCCGCTGCACACTCGGCAACTTCGGTATGTGCGAATGCCGTTCCGTTTCGGGAGTCATTAAAGTGACGGTTACCGCAATCTGTGACTCCCACGTGGCCGGCGTGAGTCATCATTGTCAGGCAAAATGCGCTGGCGCCGGCAGATTCACCGATCGCCTCAGCAACTGACGGTCGAACTTGCCGGGCAAACAGCGGTGCGGGAGGCAATCATGAGCAGCGAGGCAAATGGGAAGCCCAGTTCGAGTTCGCGGCGCAATTTTATGAAGGCGACGGGCGCGCTGACGGCGGGACTGGTGGCGGAGGGCATGGCCGAGAAAGTAGCGATTGCCGAGCCGCTGCTGCCCTTCAACCCGGCGACGCCGCAGGCACTGCCGACGCGCAATCTGGGTCGCACCGGGTTCCGCGTAGGTATCTTCAGTCTCGGCGGGCAGGCCACCGTCGAGCAGCCCAATAAAGAGGCGGAGGCGGTCGCCATTGTCGAGAAGGCGATCGATCTCGGCATCAACTACATCGATACCGCGCCACGGTACGGAGGAAGCGAACGCTGGAGCCAGCGCTACATCGGTCAGGTGATGAAGCGTCGCCGGAAGGAGGTCTATCTCGCCAGTAAGACGCACGACCGTACCCGCGACGGCTCGCTCAAACTGCTGGAGGAATCCCTGCGCTTGCTCAACACCGACCACCTCGACGCGTGGCAACTGCACCACGTCAGCTCCATGGACGATGTGGACCAGATCTTCGCCAAAGGCGGCGCCATCGAGGCGATGCAGCAAGCGCGCGAGCAGAAGCTGGTGCGCTTCCTCGGCGTGACCGGCCACACCGATCCGGAAGTGCTCATGGAATGCTTGCGGCGGTTTCCCTTCGACCAGATTCTCATGGCGGTCAACGCGGCCGACCCGCACCACCTCAGCTTCGAGCAAAAACTGCTCCCGATGGCGGTGGAAAAACAGATGGGCATCATCGGCATGAAGATTCCCGCGCGCGGGCGCCTGCTGTCGAACTGGCCCGCGGTCGGGCCGTATGCGCCGGGGAAAAAGCAGCCCGGCCCACTGGGCATCCGGGACGCGTTTTACTATGTGCTGTCGCTGCCGGTCAGCACCGTGATAATCGGGTGTGATTCGGTCGAGCAGTTGGCCGAAAATGTCCAGCTCGCGCGCGAGTTCACGCCCCTCAGCGAACAACAGCGGGCCGCATTGACGGCGAAAGCCGCGCCGATTGCGCGCGAAGCGCTCTTTTTCCGCCGCTGGAGCTCGTGAGCACGGGCGCGGTGCCCAACGGGGGAATGTCGCTCCGCCGCACTCACCGCGCCTATTTTCTTCTCGTCCCAAGAACTGGAATCGCTTTGGTCCACCCGGGTCCTATGGCACTGCGGAAACATGCGCGGGATCGCCGTCCGTTTGAAGCGGCGTACCTTGAGCTGTGGAAGAACGGTGAACTGCGCGGCCGGGTCGAACGCGCCGTCGCCGCGCTCGCCGGCTGCAAGTTGTGTCCCCGGCGATGCGGTGCGGACCGGCTGAACGACGAAACCTCCGTTTGCCGCACCGGCCGCCACGCCATTGTTAGTAGCTACGGTCCGCATTTCGGTGAAGAACGATGCCTCAGCGGCGCCCGCGGATCGGGAACCGTCTTCTTCGCGTACTGCAATCTCCGTTGCGTGTTCTGCCAGAACTACGAAATAAGCTGGGGCGGTGAAGGACGGGCCACCACCGCGCCGGAGTTGGCGGCAATGTTTCTTGCCCTGCAGAAACGCGGCTGTCACAACATCAACCTGGTGACGCCTTCGCACGTCGTCCCGCAAATCCTGGAAGCGCTGCTGCTGGCAGTGGAAGCGGGTTTGCATCTTCCCCTGGTGTACAACACAAGCGGCTACGACTCTCTGGACGCGCTCGCTCTGCTGGACGGCGTGGTGGATATCTACATGCCGGATTTCAAGTACTGGGACGCGGATGTCGCCACGTGTTGTTCCCACGCCGCCGATTACCCCGAGGCCGCCCGTACCGCGATCAAGGAAATGCATCGTCAGGTCGGTCCGTTGGTTCTCGATCAAGATGGCATTGCCTCGCGCGGTGTTCTGCTGCGGCACCTCGTGATGCCGGACGGCCTGGCGGGTACGCCGCACGTCCTGCGCTGGATTGCCCAGGAACTCGGACCCGACACCTACGTCAACCTGATGTCGCAGTACCATCCCGCCGGCTGCGTCGACCAGGATCATTACGGCAAGATCGCCCGTTGCGTCACGCGGCGGGAGATGGCAGATGCCTTCACCTGTGCCGCTGCTTGTGGCCTGAATCGGATCGACGGTCGTGTCCGCCCATCCAGTGGCGGCGCTGACGCCAGTGTGCCTGTGGTTTAATAAGGAGATCGAACATGCCGCCGACCGCGCCCTCCGGGTCCGAGGGCGCAATCTGGGCGAGTTGTTCACCAACGCCGCTTGGGCAATGACGACGGTGCAGGCTGCCATCGGCAGCGAGGCCGGTGGTGAAGCCTTCGCTGACCATTTGTGCCAATTCGGAATTTTGGCGACAGGCGCCCGCTGAAGGTTGCACTTGGCCGGATCCTGCGGCAAGATCGTATCCAGGCAAAAGTGACCTGCACCTCGAGGCAGCCGAGGAGGTGAGACTCATGGGCGCGTTGGCCAAAAATGTCGTCAGAGAAGTTCCGGCCCAAGCCGCAATCGAGCTCTTCGAAACTCTTCTCGCGGGCTACGGCAAAGCCGACTTGCAGATCCGATTGTGGGACGGAAGCACGTGCGGCGCCGGCCAACCGCGCTGCACTCTCGTCATCAAGCATCCCGACGCAGTGCGGCAGATGTGCGATCTTCCCAACGAGCAGGGGATGGGCGAAGCCTACGTAAACGACGAATTCGATATTGCGGGCGACATCGGCACAGCTCTTGAATTCGGTGACTATCTTCTGCGCCAGGAATTTTCGCTGGCGGAACGTCTTCGCATGGGAGCGCTCGTACGCAGATTGCCGCCGAGCGGTCACCTGCGGCTGCTTCGCCGGGCGCCCCGCCTCCATGGCTGGCTCCATTCCAAAGGCCGCGATCGGCAGGCGATCCGCTATCACTACGACCTGCCCACCGAGTTCTACGCGCTCTGGCTCGATTCACGGCTGGTTTATTCCTGTGCCTATTTTCAGACTGCGCAAGATGATCTGGACGCGGCGCAGGTGCGCAAGCTGGACTACATCTGCCGAAAACTGCGGCTGTGCCGGGGCGAACGTCTGCTGGATATCGGCTGCGGCTGGGGTGCTCTCGTCCAGCACGCGGCGGAGCACTATGGCGTGGATGCGTATGGAATCACTCTCAGCGCGAAGCAGGCAGAGGTGGCCGGGGAGCGGATTCGCGCGGCCGGGCTGGAGAGCCGGTGCCGCGTCGAGCTCCGCGACTATCGTGACCTCGATGGCAGCCAACAGTATGACAAGATCGTCAGCGTGGGCATGTTTGAACACGTGGGCAAGAAACGGCTGCCTGAATACTTCTCGCGCGCATGGCGGCTGCTGAAAGGCGGGGGCGTGTTCCTGAACCACGGGATCGCCTACTCGGCGACATGGCCTCTGCCCAAGGCATCGTTTTCCGCCGCGTACGTGTTTCC
Source organism: Terriglobia bacterium (assembly GCA_020072845.1). NCBI lineage: Bacteria > Pseudomonadati > Acidobacteriota > Terriglobia > Terriglobia bacterium. The sequence goes on along the minus strand of JAIQGF010000014.1, from coordinate 145,895 downwards.
GGATGGCGAGTTAGTGCCCATCAACGAGAGTTTGCATGCGGCGGAAATCAGCGGTTTCGAGGTGAGGGATGTGGAGAGCCTGCGCGAGCATTACACGTTGACCCTGAAACGGTGGGTGCAGAGACTCGAGGACCATGCCGAGCAAGCGCGCCGCATCACGGATGACAGCACCTATCGCATCTGGAGACTATACATGGCAGGCTCGGCGCATCGCTTCGCGAGCGGGCGGGTGAACATCTATCAGACGTTGCTGGCGAAACCCGAGCGCGGCGACAGCCGGCTACCCCTGGTCCGCGATGACTGGTATCGGAACTAGAGCTGGCCGGTGCACGACTGCTGAGGCGCACACGGAGGACTGAAATGACCGAAACGCCAACCAACCCGCCTTCACCGGAACAACAGGCAGACGCGGCCCGGCATCTCGAGGAGGCACATCGGCTGCTCGACAGTTTGCGCAAAAGACTCGACCAGCACCCCGAACTCGAGGAAGCCATTCTGAGGATTGAAACCGCCTTAAACATGCTGACAGTGAGCACAGGCGGCATGCTGTAGACAGAAGCGGCGCGCTGATCGGTCTCTCCCTGCTTCCGATCAGGCCTGGGCCGGTGACGCGGACTCAACCTGACGACCGTTCACCGACCGAATTGGGAACCACGTATACGGACGCATTTCCCACGCCGGGAACGGGAGCGCTATCCACAAGAGTGAAGTTGACAAGAGACGAGGCGCTTCCGGAGCTATACTTGAATCACAATGATCGGGTTTGCTTCGCCTCGAATTGCGGAGCACCCGCAGGCGTGCTCTGCCCCGGAGCCGACCGTTCTGCCCACCCTCTTCGGCGAGGGTTACGGGCTCTACACGACTCGCCCCAGTACCTTCGTTTTGTCTTTTCTCGTACACGTGCTCGCCATCGTGGTGCTTCTGACCTCAGGCACTTACGTGATGCATCACCGCAGCGAAATTAAGCAGCAGGTGATCGGGCTGGTGTCGGATGTGAGCCCGTATCTGCTCCCGCCCGCAGCGACAAGAGCAGGCGGCGGCGGTGGCGGCGGAGATCGGGACAAGCTGGCGGCATCCAAAGGCGTGTTGCCGAAATTCTCGCGCGAGCAGATCACGCCTCCCATGGTGGTGATTCGCAATGAGACTCCGAAGCTCGTCGCCGAGCCCACCGTGGTCGTCCCGCCCGAACTTCAACTGCCGCAGCAGGCTGGTCCGCTCGGGGACCCGCTGTCGTCTGTGTTGGGACCACCATCGAGCGGAACCGGCTCGGGCGGGGGAATCGGGAGCGGGAGCGGCGGCGGCGTGGGCTCTGGCCGGGGTCCCGGCGTCGGACCGGGCTGGGGCGGGGGAATGGGGGGTGGCGTGTATCGCGTCGGCGGCGGCGTCACTGCGCCGCGCGTTATCTACGCGCCCGATCCGGAATTCTCCGAGGAAGCGCGCAAGGCCAAGTATCAGGGTACGGTGGTTCTATGGCTCATCGTGGGGTCGGACGGACACACGCAAAAGATCCGCGTTCAGCGGACACTTGGGATGGGCCTGGATGAGAAAGCGATCGAAGCCATTCGCACTTGGCGATTCGAGCCCGCCCGCAAAGACGGTGTTCCGGTGGCAGTGCAGATCAATGTGGAGGTTAATTTCCGGCTCTATTGAACTTCGGCAGCCAGCGTAATCAGCGAGTAGGAGAACATGTCGAGTAAGCAACCTACGCCTCATACATGTCAGGCAAATCGCGCGTCCAATCGGTCGCACAATCCACCTGCGATGCCCGGACATTTCAACATCGAGCGGCCACGAAGGGGTCCGACCAAGCGGTCGATCTCCAGGCAAACTGCAGTTGCCAAACCGACTACAGATGCAGGTAAACCACAACCGCCCAAGGCCGAACCGCGGAACTGGATGCTGTAAGTTCCGCAATTTTTCGCCGCTTGTGTCCACTAGCGGGAGACAGGCGTGTCGCCGGCCCGATCATTCTTCAAAACTGCCCTGATGTTTGCGTTCCACTGTCAAATCAGGCCCTGAATTGCGCCCGTCTCATCGTCCACGTCCACCCGAACTGCCTGGGGGGATTTGCCCAGACCGGGCATGAGCATCATCTCCCCGGTCACGGCCACAACAAAGCCGGCTCCAGCGAACAGCCCGGCGTCCCTCACGGTCAACGTCCAATTGCGAGGGGCGCCCAAGACTTCCGGATCATCCGTCAGGGAGGCCTGGGTCTTTGCCACACATACCGGCAAGTGCGCGTAGCCTCGTTGCGTGAAGACGTCCAATTTCTTTCGGGCTGTGGGTTCGAACGCGACGTCGCTTGCTCCATAAACTTCGCGGGCAATCGTCTCGATTTTTTCTCGCAGGGGCCGATCGGGCGTGTAGAGGGTGCGGCCGCATCCCACCCCGGCTTGTTCAGCTGCACTGACGACCTTTTCGGCCAGGTCTATGCCGCCCGCTCCTCCCCGTTCATAGACCTCCGAAACGGCAGACTCTACGCCCAGCTCGCGGCAGAAGGCGCCGATCGCAGCAAGCTGCTCCACCGTGTCGCCCGGGAACTTGTTGATTGCGACCACCACCGGCACGCCAAACTTCCGCAGCGTATCTATGTGCTTGGCAATGTTCTCGAACCCTGCCTGGAAGCCGGCGCTAAGCGGCAGTGTGCTGGCGTTTTTTCCGCCTTGCCTCAGGATCGATCGCACGGAGACGATGAGTACGGCGGCCGACGGCTGCAGGCCGGAGGAGGGCATCACCAGGTCAAAATATTTCTCTGCCCCCAGGTCTGCCGCGAACCCCGTCTCGTTCACGACATAATCCGCCAGCTGCAGCGCCATGCGCAGTGACAGCACGCTGCTGGTTCCGTGTGCGATGTTTGCAAACGGACCCGTATGGATGATGGCCGGCGTGTGCTCCGTGGTTTGCACGAGATTCGGCAGGATAGCGTCATTCAGCAGCACCATCATGGCGCCGGTTGCATGGAGATCCTGCGCGCGAATGGCTTTGCCATCGTAGTCGAGCGCGACCACCACCTGGTCCAAGCGTCGCCGCAAATCCTGCCGGCTGCAAGCCAGGCCCAGAATGGCCATCACCTCCGAGGCGGCCGTGATCACGAACCCGGTCTCGCGTGCCGGCCCGTTCATGAGGCCGCCCAAGCCGCTGACGATTGTGCGCAGGGACCGATCGTTCATGTCCATCGTGCGTGGCCAGAGCACGTTCTTCACGTCGACGCGCAACCCATTCCCGTGATGGATGTGGGCGTCGAGCATCGCCGCGAGCAGGTTATGGGCCGAGGTTACTGCATGGAAATCGCCGCTAAAATGCAGGTTGATCCGCTCGCTGGGCAGCACTTCGGAGCGGCCGCCACCGGTCGCTCCACCCTTCAATCCGAACACGGGCCCCAGCGACGGCTCCCGGAGAGTTACGATCGACGTCTTGCCGATCCGTTCCAGCGCCTGGGCCAACCCGATCGAGGTGACCGTTTTCCCCTCGCCGCTGCTGGTGGAAGTCATCGCTGTGACCAGAATCAACCGCCGTCGGCCCGGCGGCCGGGGCGCCGACAACAGTTCCAGCCGCAGCTTGGCGATGTGCGTACCCCAGGGTTCGACAAATGTATCCGGAATATTGAGTTTGGCGGTGATCTCTCGGATGGGCAGCAAGGGAGCAGACATACGGCCTCCCGGCGAGCGAGCGTTGGCACTGCGACCAGGGCTGGTTATGCTCGGACGCTCCACTACAACTCTGGATGTGCGCCGGCTGGTTGACAGCGGCGGCGGTCACGCATGTGTGTGATTTGCTAGAACCGTAATGAAAGGCAACTGAGGCCGCCGTCCATTTTTTGAAATTCTGACATATCGAGCACCAGAGGATTGAACCCACGATCGGCAAGTTCCGCCGTGAGATGCGGATATCCGGCTGCCACCAGCACTCGTTGATTCACGCGAACGCAGTTGGCGGCATAGTTTTCCTGCAAGGGAACTCGAATCAGTTCGTAGTCGCGAAAGAGATTATTTCCCGCCAGCTCTTCCATCGCGACCATGGTGTTGTCGCCGATGTAGGAGATGCCGCTCTTCAGGTGAAGAATGCTGGTCATTTCGCGTACATCGATCACGGAAGAGGTGTAACCCAGACCGGCAAGATGTGCCGCCAGTTGCCAGATACCCCCTTCGTTGGTGCGGTGCGACAGGCCGAGAAAGAAGTGATCTTCAGCCTCGCAGATGTCGCCTCCGTCGAGCGTTCCCGGCGCCTCAATTTCCAGTGTGGCCGGAAAGAAGCGGCGGATGGTCTCGCGGATCGCAGCGACCTCGCCCGCGCGGCTCGCGGCTCCAGGTCGTGTCAAGATCGCGGTGCGCGGGGTCAGTACCGCGGTATCCTCCACAAAGGTCGAGTCAGGATAACGGAGATCGGCGTCCAGGGTTGTGATCGTGAGGCCGCATTCCTCCAGCGCTTCGCGATAGCGTGAATGCTGGTGCACTACGATGTCATAGCGCGGAACTCCCAGGCCGGCGGTGGTGAGCCCCTTTCCAAAATTACTTCCCGGGATTCGAACAATCGCATTCCTAAACAAGCGGCGAGTCCTCCTCGAGGATGCTTTCACGAGAGCGGGAAAGATGTTCGTTCTCGGGTGCGATTTTGCGCGCAATTTGCGTCGCCCACATAAAAAAATCGCGGGCCGTATGGCCCGCAATTCTTACTTACGCGCGACTCGGGACTCGCGACTAGTACCTCCGCCCGCCGTAGCCGCCGCCGTAACCACCGTAGCCGCCAGAGCCGCCAGAGCCGTAGCCGCGTTGGTAGCCGGCCTGGTAGCCTTGCCGGAACGCATTCTTGTACGCCGTCTGGCTGCCCATGGAGGAGTGGTAGCCACTGGTGCCGTTTTGATAGGTGCTGCTGTAGGTCGGACGGTAGCTGTGACCGTTATTGCGGTCCGCCGCCCCGTAAGATAGGCCGGTCTGATACCCTTGGTTGTAGGCCACGCTTTGCGCGTTGCCGCCGTAGTTGCCGTACTGGCCGTTGCCGTAGCCGCCATACTGACCGTTGGGATAACGACCGTACTGGCCGTTCCCGTAGTAGGGACTATTGCCGTAAGGGCCGTTGCCATAGCCACCGTACGGACCGTTGTAATAGCCACCGTACTGGCCATTCCCGTAGTAGGGACTATGGCGGTAAGTGCCGTTGGTAGAGCCGCCATACGGACCGTTGGGGTAGCGCCTGTACTGGCCATTCCCGCGGTATTCGTCCTGGCGGTGGTCGGGCGTGCGATAGCTGTGGTCGCGTGCGCGGTCATTGTGCCCGTCACGAGAACCTTGTTGATGTTGATATGCCCGGTTGTGCTCTTGCTCCTGGGCGAAGCCCGCCCCGCACAGCATCAGCACCAGCGACGCCGCCAAGGCCAGCTTCATTTTCCTGGTTAACATGGCTTACCTTCCTTCCCGCGACGGGCCTCCTCGGTTAAGGGGCCTTTCCCGTCCGGACAAAATCCTTGTGGCAAAGTGGCTATCTGTTGGAACCCGCTGTGGAGGATTTTGTTGCGTCTCTTGACGCGAGGGCAGATCTTGCCACAACCGATAGATTAGGGCGACGACAGCCCTGAAATGGCTGGCGTCGGCGGTTCGATTCCGTCCCTGGCCACCGTGATTCTTGACGACTTGGCCGGAGTCCTCGAGAATCGCTTGTGCCCGCACTGGTTCGCGTGACCCCCGTCACTGCACCGGGAGACAAGCCACGAGAACATAGGCCGGGCTTCTGGGAGCATCCTTGTCATGAATCTGCACGAGCGGATTGCATCCATCGTTGGTTACGGGCGGGAGCTGGTTGGTTCCGGCCTCCAGGGAGCGAGCAGAGGTCGCACGGCGTTTCTAAACGGGGGTCCGATCTCCCCGTTTCTCGCCGATGTGAACAAGAAAGCATTGAAGCTCGCAACCCTTGGTGCATGCATCGGCGTGGTGGGCGGGTACCTGGGCAGGAAACACCAGCCGGCGGTCCGGGCGGTTGCCTACGGTGCTCTCGGCGGCGCCGTCGGCTTTGCGGCAAGCTTCGCATGGAATAGTCACACCTTCGCTGAAACCGTCGCTCGCGGCGCCATAACCAATGTGGCCGCGGCGCGCGATCAGCACTGGCTGAAGAGCCACCCCATCGATTACGCGTGAGAGCAGGGTAGCGCTCGGCGTCCTTAATCTACAGATCCATCCCCGCCAGATGGTCACAGCGGGGCGTGATGGCGGTCACAGCCGTGTTGCCCGAGGCCCCGTAAGCTTGTATATATCGAACGTTCGTTCGAATGGGGATGACCATGGCTGCCGTCCGGTCTACGCCACCGGGTTGTGCCGCGCCCGCCCTCGTGCCAGGCCTGGCTTTAGTCGCCCAAGGAAAATTCGCTCGCGTCGAGGCAGCCCCACCGCACCTCGCGGCGGACGATGTCCTCATCCAGGTTGCCGGCTGCGGCGTCTGCCACACCGACATCGGATTTGCCTACGACGGCGTCCCCACCCGCCATGGCCTGCCTTTGATCCTGGGCCACGAGATCTCCGGGCGCGTCGTGCTCGCGGGGGAACAGGCCGGAGAATGGCTGGGGCGCTCGGTCATCGTGCCCGCCGTGATTCCTTGCGGCGCCTGCGACGCTTGTGGCTGCGGCCATGCCACCATCTGCCGCAAGCAATTCATGCCGGGCAATGATGGCGATGGTGGATTCGCCACGCACGTTCGCGTGCCCGCGCGCGGCCTCTGCCCCGTACCCGACCAACTGCCCGCCGGCATCACGCTGGAGATGCTGTCGGTGGTGGCCGACGCGGTAACGACCCCCTACGAGGCGATTCGCCGCTCCGGCCTCGGCGCGGACAACGTTGCTATCTTCGTCGGCGTCGGCGGAATCGGGGGTTTCGGCGCGCAGATCGCGGCCGCCTTGGGCGCAGCCGTGGCGGCGATTGACGTTGACAACGGGCGCCTGGAACTTGCCGCGCAACACGGCGCTTCGCTTGCCGTGAACAGCCGTGAGTGCGCAGACGTGCGTTCCGCGGTGCGCTCTTTCGCGAAGCAGAGTGGCCGGCGCGGCATTGGCCTCAAGATCTTTGAAACCAGCGGCACCACCGCCGGCCAGCAGACCGCATTCAGCCTGCTCGATCCCGGCGCTCATCTGGCGGTGGTCGGATACACCGCGCAAAAAGTAGAATTGCGCCTTTCCAACCTGATGGCCTTTGACGCCACCGCGCGCGGCAACTGGGGCTGCCCTCCAGAACAGTATCCGCACGCGCTCGCGACGGTGCTCGACGGCAAAGTGCAACTCGCGCCCTTCGTCGAACTCCACCCCCTGGACGAAGCCGTGCAGGTACTGGAAGCCGCGCATCACCATCAACTGCGTCGCCGAGCCGTGCTGGTTCCTCAGCAACAAGGATCGAAACCATGAAGGACCACAACCTGGTCGAAAAGTTTTGCCCGAGCGAAATCCTGATCGAACGCAAACCGGCGCGCGATCGTGACGGCAAGCTCGTCAACGGGCTCCACAACGTGTGGATCGTGCTGAACAACCCGCGCGAGTTGAACAGCTACACCACCACCATGATCAAAGAGGTCATCCTCGCGCTGCGCCAGGCCGGCAACGACCGCGCCGCGGTGGCGGTGGTGCTGACCGGCACGGGCACGCAGGCATTTTGCACCGGCGGCAACACGCGCGAGTACGCCGAGGTCTACGCCGGCGCGCCCGGCGAATACCGCCAGTACATGCGCCTGTTCAACGACATGGTCACCGCCATCCTGCACTGCGACAAGCCGGTGATCTGTCGCGTGAACGGCATGCGCGTCGGCGGCGGGCAGGAGATCGGCATGGCCTGCGATTTTTCCGTCGCCAGCGATCTCGCCGTGTTCGGCCAGGCCGGGCCGCGGCACGGTTCCGTGCCCGACGGCGGCAGCACCGATTTCCTGCCGCTGTTCGTCGGGATCGAACACGCGATGTACAGCGCCACGCTGTGTGAACCCTGGAGCGCGCATCGTTTCTATCGCCTCGGCGGACTCACGCAGATCGTGCCCGCGCTCATGCTGGACAGCAAGTACGTTGCCAACCCGCTGGTGGTGACCGACCGCGAGCACGACGAGTTTGGCCGGCACGTATTCGGAGACTGGAAAATCGGTGACGCCCGCGAAGCCGGCAAGGCCGCGATGTCCAGCGGCGCGATTGATCTTGCGCTGCTCGATGACGCCGTGGAGCAGCTCTGTACCAAGCTGCTGCACACCATGCCGGAGTGCATGGCGAAGACCATCGAAAGCGTGCGCAAGCACAAGCTGGAACACTGGGACCGGAATCGCGAAACCAACCGCGCATGGCTGGCGCTGAACATGATGACCGAGGGCAACGCCGGCTTCCGCGCATTCCACTTCGGGCCGAAGCAGCAGCGCGAGGTGGACTTCGTGCTCCTGCGCCAGCGTCTGGCGGAAGGTGTGCGCTGGAGTGAGGAGTTGATCGCGGAAATTACGCCGGGCATAAAGAAGAAAGGAACGACCGCTTGAACCGGGAACTGGAAGCAATCCTCGGCCACGCGCAAGCGCTGTATGAAGATCTGGACTTCAAGGCGGTTGCGGAATGGAAATCCGCCGCACCCGGGCGGAAGGCGATCGGCTACATGCCGATGTATGTCCCGCGGGAACTGATTCACGCCGCCGGGATGCTGCCGGTCGGCATCTTCGGCGGCGGCGATCGGCTGGAGATCATCCGCGGCGATGCCTACTTCCAGAGCTACATCTGCCACATCCCGCGCAGCACGATCGAACTGGCGCTTTCGGGACGCCTGGACGCGCTCGAAGGCATGTTGTTCCCATCCATTTGCGATGTGATCCGCAACCTGAGCGGCATGTGGAGCATGCTCTTTCCCGGACGCTATGTGCGCTATGTGGACCTTCCCCAGAATTACGACGCTCGTGTCGGAGGCGAATTCTGGCGGCGGGAATTGGCGGCGATGCGCGACGACATGGTTCGACTGGCCGGCCGGCCGATTTCCGATGAAGACCTCCGCAGCAGCATTCAGGTGTACAACCAGAACCGCCGGGTGCTCCGGGAACTCTACCAGGCACGCAGCCGCTCGCCGTGGCTCTACCCCATCGCGCAGGTTTATGCGGTGCTGCGAGCGGGCAGTGTGCTTCCCCCGGAGGAGCACACCACGATGGTGCGCCGCTACCTCGATCTGGCTTCGCAGGAACCTGGACTTGCCGAGGACCGCAGCCGCATTGTGCTGACCGGCATGTTCTGCGAGCAGCCTCCGGTGGCCTTGCTCGTTACCCTGGAACGTGCGGGCTGTTGGATCGTGGACGACGACCTGCTGCTCGGGTTGCGCTGGTTCACCGCCGACGTGCCGGAAGACGGCAATCCCCTCGAGAACCTCGCGCACGCTTACCTGGCGCACAGCGTTGCCACCGCCTCGTGCTACGCGCCGGACGGTCAGCGCGGGCGGTGGCTGGTGGATTCGGTACGCCGCGACCGCGCCGACGGCGTCATTTTTTGCGCACCCAGTTTTTGTGATCCTGCGCTGCTCGAACAGCCCATGCTGGTGGCGGCGCTCGAGCGCGAGCGCATTCCCCACACGCAGTTCAAGTATTCCGAGGACACGGGACAGTTCGCCGTCATCCGCGAACAGGCCGGCACGTTTTCGGATTCCATCCGGCTGTGGAGCGAGGCATGAGCGGATTGCAGGATACATCCGTGCAGAAAGAGCGCAGCATGGTGCTGCAGAAGGAGCTGGTGGGGAATTACTACGAGTCGCTGGGGCGGGCGCGCGAAACCGGCCAGCAAGTCGTCTCCACCTTCGTTCCCGGGAACCTCACGGAATTGCTGCGCTCCTTCGACCTGCTGCCGATCCTTCCGGAAATCAACGCGTTGCAGTCGGGCATGCGCAAGCTCTCGGCCAACTTCATCGCGGAAGCGGAAAAGCAGGGCCACAGCGAGGATGTCTGCACCTACGTGAAGTGCGACATCGGCATGCTGAAGTCGGGCAACGTTGGCCCGACGGGTGTCCTGCTACCGCGTCCCGACCTGCTGCTGCTTTCCTACACCGGCTGTTTCACGTTTCTGAAGTGGTTCGAACTGCTGCGGCAGGAATATCAATGCCCGGTCGCCATGCTGCACGTACCGTACCTGGCCAACGGCCGCATTGAACCGCACCATGTGGATTATGTTGTGCAGCAGCTTCGTTCCGAGGTCATCCCCAAGCTGGAGCAAATCAGCGGACGCCGCTACGACGAGGCGCGCCTTTCGGAGATGCTCGCCCTCTCCGCGCAGGCGGAAGACGATCTGGTCTGGGTGCTGGAGAGCGCGAAACACGAGCCCTCGCCGATTGACGCCTACTTTGGCGGCGTCTACTACATCGGGCCGATGTTCACCGCCTTCCGCGGCACCGCCGAAGGCGTCGACTACTACCGCGTGCTCCGCGAAGAAATCGCCGAGCGCATCCGCCTCGGCCTCGGCCCCATCACGCCCGAAGGCACGATGGAGCGGCAGCGCTACCGCCTCGTCGTCGAAGGCCCGCCCAACTGGACCAGCTTCCGCGAGTTCTGGAAGATGTTCTACGACGAGGGCGCCGTGGTGGTCGCCAGCACCTACACCAAGGTGGGCGGGCTCTACGACCGCGGCTTCCGCCACGACCCCAACCGCCCGCTGGAGAGCCTCGCCGAATACTGCCTCGGTTGCTATACGAACCTGGGCTTGCCGGCGCGCGTCGATCTGCTCGAGCGCTACATCCGCGAATACCGCGCCGACGGGTTCATGATCAACAGCGTCAAGAGTTGTAATTCCTTCAGCGTCGGCCAACTGCTCATGCTGCGCCAACTCGAGCAGCGTACCGGCGTCCCCGGCGGCTTCATCGAGAGCGACCTGGTGGACCCGCGCTACTTTTCCTCCGCCAATATCAAGAACCGCATCGAGAGCTACCTCCAGATGCTCGAGCAAAAGCGGGTGAGCGCATGAGCGCGGTGGAAATTGTGCTGGGCATCGATCTCGGCTCGACCACGACCAAAGCCGTCGCGCTCGACCGTGCGGGCCGCGTGATCGGCCGCGGCATCACCAATACCCGCAGCAATTACGAGGTCGCGTCGCAGATCGTGCGCGAGGAAGCCCTGGTGCAGTCCAGATTTGAACTCGTCCGCCAGGCGCTCGCCGCCGATCCCGAATTCACGGGAATGGAGAACAAATTTCTCGGACCGCTGGCGCGCAATTTCCGCCGTCAACAGCACCTGGAACAACTCAACCACCTCGAATCCGCGCTTCATCGCCATGCCGGCGCGCCCCGCTACGCCTCCAACCGCGACGCGATCAACGAATCTCTGAAGCGTATCTGCGACTCCATGCGCTCCCGGGTCGCCGAGCATTTCAGCGAGCTGGCGGTGCGCAAGAGCGATTTCTTCCGCGACTTGGCCGCCGCCGACTACATGCAACTCGCCGAGCAGTGCAGCGATCCCAAGCGCATCTCCTTCGACGTTCTCTGCGGCCTGTTTGATGCCACCATCCTGGAAGTGGAAAACGCCGCCACCGACGACGCCTTCGGGCGCCACGCCGCCGCCGCTCTCGAACAGACCCTGGCCACTGCGCCGGCGGCCATTCGGGAGCGTGCCCCCAGTCTTCGTTCCACCATCACCTCAGTGCGCTCGCTCGAATTCCGCATCGTGGGCATGGTCGGCACGGGATACGGGCGCCAGCGACTTCCATTTCCCAAAGAGCAGATTCGCAGCGAGATCCTCTGTCACGGCCTCGGCGCGCACGCCATGTTTCCCGGCACGCGCACCGTGCTCGACATCGGCGGCCAGGACACCAAGGCGATTCAGGTCGACGCCGCCGGCATCGTCACCAGCTTTCAGATGAACGACCGCTGCGCGGCGGGGTGCGGCCGCTATCTTGGTTACATCGCCGACGAAATGAACCTCGGCCTGCACGAACTCGGCACGCTCGCACAGGAGAGCACCTGCAGCGTGAAGATCAACAGCACATGCACCGTCTTTGCCGGCGCCGAGTTGCGCGACCGCCTCTCGCTCGGCCAGAAGCAGTCCGACATCCTCGCCGGCCTGCACCGCGCCATCATGCTGCGCGCCATGTCGCTGCTGGCGCGCTCCGGAGGAATTTCCAACGAATTCACTTTTGCCGGCGGCGTGGCGCGTAATCCCGCCGCTGTCTCCGCGCTGGAGAACCTTGTCCGCCATAATTACGGCGAGCGCACGCTCAATATTTCTTCCGAATCCATCTACACCGGAGCGCTCGGAGCGGCGTTATTCGCTCTGCGCGATGCTGCAGGAGATCGCGCCGCATGAGCGCCGAGACCATCATCGCCGCCGGCGTGGACGTTGGCTCCAGCGGCGCAAAGTTTGTGCTGGTCAAAACCGCCGCGGACGGCGCCGCGAAACCTCTGGCCGTGCACAATGAGCGCATTCGCCGGCGCGACCTGCGCAAGGTCATTCGCGAAGGCTATGAAGTTGTGCTGCAATCAGCCGGGGTGCGCCGCGACGACATTGCTTATACCGCCAGCACCGGCGAGGGCGAGCTGGTGGATTTTCGCAGCGGCCATTTTTACGGCATGACCACGCACGCGCGCGGCGCCGCTTTCCTGATGCCGGGCGTTTGTGCGGTCATTGATGTCGGCGCCCTGCACGCGCGTGCCATGTGCATTGACGAACGCAGCCGCGTGTTGAACTATCGCATGACCAGCCAGTGCGCCTCCGGTTCTGGGCAGTTTCTCGAGAACGTCGCGCGCTACCTGGGCATCATGCTGGAAGATGTCGGCCCGCTGTCGTGCGAAGCGAAGAATCCCGAGCTGGTCAGCAGCATTTGCGCCGTGCTGGCGGAAACGGACGTGATCAACATGGTCAGCCGCGGTATATCGCGCAACGACATTCTCAAAGGCATTCACCTTTCCATGGCGGGACGCTACATCAAATTGCTGCGCGCCATCGGCGCTTCCGGAGACGTGGCGGTTACCGGCGGTCTCGCCTCCGACATCGGCCTGACGCGCGCCCTGGAGGAAAAGATCGCGGAAGAAAAACTCGACATGCGGGTGCGCACTCACGCCGATTCCATTTATGCTGGCGCGCTGGGCGCGGCGCTCTGGGGCGCGTACCGCCATCGCATCCTCGCCCGGCGCGCCGAGGTGGTAGCGTGAACGCATCTCTCCAGGACAAGATCGCGGTGGTAACTGGTGGCTCGGGCGCCATCGGTTCCGCCATCGTTGCCGCACTCGATCAGCAGGGCGCGCGCGCGGTATCGCTCGATGTCGCGTGCCCGGCATCAGGCAGCGGGCTTTACCAGGTTTGCGACGTCGGCAGCGACGCTTCGGTGTCGTCGGCCCTCGCCGCCGTGCAGCGCGAGTACGGCCGCCTCGACCTGGTGGTACACGCCGCGGGAATTTCGCGCGAAGGCGTGCTGTGGAAACTTGCGGTTGAAGATTGGGATGTTGTGCAACGCGTGAACCTGCGCGGCGCCTTTCTGCTGTTGCGCCATGCCATTCCCCTGATGCGCGCGGGCGGCGGCGGGCGCATCGTGCTCATCGGTTCCATCAACGGCTCGCGGGGCAAGTTCGGCACGGCGGCGTATTCGGCGAGCAAGGCTGGGCTCATCGCGCTGGCCAAAACCGCCGCCCGAGAAGTGGCGCGCTTCGGCATCCTCATCAATGTCGTCGAGCCGGGATGGGTGCTCACTCCGCTGACCCAATCCATGCCGCAGGACATTCAAAATGCTGCGCTGGCGGAAAGCCTGCTGGGAAAATTCGTCGAACCCGCCGACGTCGCCGCCGCGGTCGCCTTTCTATGCGGACCCGGCGCGCGGCAGATTACCGGCCAGATCCTGCGCGTGGACGGTGGACAATCCCTCGGCAGCGCGTGAGAAGGGAGATCGTGATGAATTCCAAACCTGTGGACGAACCCGGCATGCTGGAAACGGACAGCCTTCCTGTCCGCATCATGCACGAACGCGACCTGGAGGCCGTCGTCTCCATTGACGCAGCCGCCACCGGACGCCGCCGTCCTCGGTACTTTGAGCTGATGTTGGAGCGCGCTGTGAAGCAGGCGGCGCTGCAGGTGTCCCTCGCCGCCGAAGTCGACGGCTGCGTCGTCGGCTTCGTCATTGCCTCGCTTTACTACGGCGAGTACGGCGTCCTCGAGCCCACCGCGTCCCTCGATGCCATCGGCGTCCATCCCGCCTACCGCGGCCAGCACGTCGCCAGGGCTTTGCTCCGGCAGTTGCGGATGAATCTTTCTGCTCTTCACGTCACCACCCTGCGGACCGAAGTTTCCTGGGATGATTTCGACCTCCTCGCCTTCTTCAAACACGAGGGCTTCGCCCCGGCCCGCCGTCTCTGCCTCGACTGCGTGCTCGATCCCACGCGCATCGAGTGACTCGAACGCGCTCCGGGGAGCGGATTCACCAGCAAGTCTGCGCCCATCGGACTGCCTGTGGAAATTCGGTACAAAACTCCGCCAAGACGCGCTCTGTCAAGCGACTGCGAGGAAGACCGGATTGCACTAACATTCGCCAATTGACAGCTCTTGATTCGGCATTAAAGTGTGTATGCCACAGCGAAGGTGCAATCTATGGCCGGCGAGCGCTCCTCCGTTTACGTGTCCATACACGGTCGAGTTTTGCTTGCATTCTGTGCCGACTGTAAGGACTTCGTTGCCGCCTCGGCGGAACTGGGGAGCATCGCCATCGCAGCCCGTGCCCATCGCTGCGAGGCCACAACGTCTCGCAAGCTCCCACTCAAGGTTGATCCTGCCGAGCATTGGCTGAGGGCCTCGGGCGCGATTGCCTGACTCCTCGCTGCATCCGTAGCTGCTAAGGCGTTCGATCGCGGTCCGATGTTGTTTCCTCTGCTTCTGCTGTTGGAGAGACGATTTCCCGCAGTGTCCACTGAATCCTGTCGACTGCATTCGTAATGGTGTCGATGGCCTGCTGATGTTGGGTGGAATAGGCGGACAATTGAATCAATTCCAACGCGTTCCGGATTTCGTGATTGATCTCACGGATGGCTTTGAGTCGCCGCAGCATCGCCAGGCGGCGCTCCCGAGCGTTGCGGAGCACCGCAAAGATAAAAACTCCGGAAAGCGTACCCGCAACCACATCGGACACCAGCGCCATGGGCAGCAGTGACCACCCTTCCCGCGATGCGATCCACTCCCACATGGCTGCCGTGCCGAAGACTAGAAATCCGGCGAACGCCGATATCAGAGTGATTTGCGCTGAGGAAGCAGAATGAATCCACGAGTACTCTTTTGCCCAGAAGCTTCGAGTGCGTACTTGCCGCAGAGTTGACATCGCCAACTCCTGCAAACCGCCGTACGCGAGCAGGAGGGACTCGCGCCACTCTCAGGCTGCTCGGGCTGGGGCCAAACCGCAAGGGCACAGCGCACATTGCAGACGCGGTCGTTCCCGTTTCGGTGCGGGGGGCAAGTTCAATTTTGGGAGACGGGAGCCGCTATCGGCGAGCATTCGTCTTGCGCTCTGCAGCCGTCACACTGGCGGGCGGACGCCGTCGCGGGGAACGAAACGCGGAAACATCCAACCCCAACTGAGCAATCACCCGCGTCAGAGTGTTCCGATGCATGCCCAATTTTGGAGCAGCGTGGGAGAGGTTCCCTCTATATTCGTGCAGGGCGGAAGCTACGAAAACCTTCTGGAATTCGCTGACCGCCTCGCGATAGAGAATCCCTCGCTGATACATTTGCTTCACCAACGAGTCGAGTTCGTCCGTCATGGGCGGTGGCCTCTGCGCAGGAAGCGGCTGGGCGATCACGAAAAATCGTAGAGTCAGATATTGCGCCAACCCATCTGCAAGTCAATCCAAATCATGCAACTCTATTTGGCTTGGCTTGAACCAGTTGCGGGGGCATTCGCGAGCCGCGCGGAATTCGGCCGGAATTTCCACAGTTGCACAAGAAATGGGCATTGACAATGATTAGTGCAATGTCTAATCTCCCTGCCGTCGACGGCTGAAAGGGTTGGCGTCAATCATCGGTCGCCAGTCCAAAGTAGGCTGGGTGATCCGCACGGCGAGGCGACTCGTTGAGCGGCCGGACCCGAAAAAACCGACGGTTCTGCGAGGTTCCGTTGGGGTTCGGCACTGCGAAAGCAGCGATTGCATCAAGGGGCTGTGACGGTGCATGTTCCACGTCGTTGACTCCCTCGCAGGAGCTGGCGGCTAGAGCATAACCAATGTCGCGGCCCTTTTAATTTGGCCATTCTTGTACAGTCATTCCCACCGAGCTCTGATAAATGTGGTGCGACTAGCGGATCGGCGGTAGCATTATCAGCCTTCAGGCGCGTGGGAGATACCAGTGAGCGACTCCAAATCTAAGGAACGACGCAATCAGCGGCGCATTCGTTACGAAGCCCCGGCGACGGTTACGGCGGGCCAGCACAGCATCGCCGCATCCACGAAGGACATCAGTGACCGAGGGCTGTTCTTCTTCACCGATGCTCGTATTGACCTAGGCAGCGAAATCGACATGGTTATCATGTTGCCGGAAGAAGTCGGATTACCGTTAAGTGGGATGGTTTGCTGCCACGGGCGCATCGTTCGCTCGGATTCCGCTAGCGGGCAGTACGGCGTTGCTGTGGAGATCGACCGTTTCGCACCCGTACCGCAGGTATAGCAAGACTAGTTGCTTCGAGGCTCCAGCCGCAACACCAGGACGGAGCATGGCCCGTGACGGACCACGCGCTCTGTCGTCCGGCCCAAAACCGTGTACTCGAGAAACCTGCGAGGCTCCACTCCCACCACCATGATGTCCACCGCACGCTGGCGCGCGAAGATGACGATCTGCTCCGCGGTATCGCCCGCATGCACGGTCTCGGAAATCGGACAGCGCTGTCGCACCAGGTCGGGCACCCATTGCTGTAGCCGGTCCATTTCCTGCTCCACATCGGCGGTGTCATCGGGCAGCACGCGGAACACTTCCAAGGTCGCGCCGAAGCTGCTGGCCAGGCTCGCCGACGCGTCCAGAAATTCCGCCGCCGATTGCGTAAGGTCCACCGGGCACAACAGCCGGTTGAGCGTTTGCTGGCCCAGCGTTAAGTCCGCGCCTTTGACCACCAGGGTGGGAAAAGCCGACTCGCGCACCACGTTCTCCGCCACCGAACCCATCAACGAGCGCGCCATGCCGTCGTGGCCGTGGCTGCCCAACACAATCAGATCGGGACGCAATTGGCCGATTCCGCCCAGCACCACCTTGACGGGGTGGCCTACCCCAACGGCAATTTCGCAGTGAATCCGGTGGTTGAAAACCTGGTCGGCCTGCGCGCGGATGGCCCGTTGCAATTCCACCCGCCGCTCTTCGAATTCTTCCAGCAACTGTGCGCCTTCGGCCTCGGTGACGGCGCGCGGAACCGGCGGCCACATGGCATGCAGAATCTGGACCTCGGAACCGAACTTCTCCGCAAACAGCCTTGTCCACTTCAGCACATTGGCGGACGCCTGGCTCAGGTCAATTAACGACAAAATTTTCTTCGGTGCGAATTCCATCGTGCGCCTTTGGCGCCGCTGGTTGATCGGTAATCAATTCGCGGCGAATTGCGAAACCCCGAGCCTCTCCAGCACTCCTTCCAACACTTGCGCCCGTTCACGCAGCTTCGACTTGAACTCATGGTGATCGGTGTGCGAAATCTCCAACCTCAGTTCCCGCTGGTACTGCCGGAGAACCTCGGCCACCAGTTGTTCTTCTTGCAAGGTCAGTTGCAGTTCCATGGCGGCCTCCGAACGCAGGCGGCAATCGAACCTCTGCTGCCTCCATTCTAGGACCCTCAACACGAATTTACGCGACCGCAATTAGCTGCGGTGGCAACGAGGGTGTGCCCGGAGGCCTATTTCGGGAACTCCTGGGTGGGCAGAATTGAAAATTCGGCTCCACCCTGAACCCTGAGGTGGATCATGATGCAAGCAGGCGAGGCGCTTGCATCCGGCGTTGCGCCTGGCAACTGTCATGATTATTGGCTTCGGGATCGATCTCGTCGCAACCAGCCGAGTGGAGCGGGAACTCGCGCAAGGTGAATGGGTGTCGGGCGATGGCATCTTCACCAGCCGGGAGATCAGCCGGTGCAGCAGGGATAGAAGACCGGCACTATGTTATGCCGCGTGCTTCGCAGCCAAGGAAGCCACGCTCAAGGCCTTGGGAGTCGAGGTCGCTGATCTGGGCATGATGCGCGAGGTGGAAGTCGAGCTGGGCGACGACTGTGCAATCGTGCTGCACGACAGAATGAAATCGGAATCCGAACAACTGGGGGTGCGGCACATCAGGCTCTCAGTCGCTCCGAGCAAACGACAAACCGGCGCGATGGTCATCTTGGAGTCGTGACCAGGATCGTGCGCCGAGATCGGACAGGTTATGGCCCCGCCGTCCTACGAGGAACTGGTCTCCGGATTCAATTGGTCGCTGGCCGAGCGTGAACTGGGCTATGAGCCGGGCCAGCCGCTCAATATTGGCTGGATGTGCAGCGACCGCATTTGCCGCCTCGGTCAGGCGGACAAGCTCGCGCTCATCTGGGAAGACTATCTCGGAAACGAGAAGCGGTTCACCTTTGACAACCTGCGCGTTCTCTCCAACAGCATCGCCGCGTTCCTGGTCGAACTCGGCATCCAGCCCGGCGAACGCGTGTGTCTTTTCCTGGACCGTGTTCCCGAGCTGTATATCGGCTTTCTCGGCATTCTGAAGACGGGAGCGGTGGCGCAGCCTCTTTTTTCCGCGTTCGGCGACGAGTCGCTGTTCGTGCGTCTCGCCGACGCCCGGACCTCGGCGATCATCACCCAGAAAAAGCACGTGCACAAAGTGCGGAAGATTCGCGATGAACTGCCCGAACTGCGCCACATCATCGTGGTGGACGCCGGCGGCTCGCCGCTCCAGACGCGAGAAACGGCCTTCCAGATGGAGCAACTGCCCCGAGTCGAGAATTTTGCCGTCTATCCGACGACCGCCGAGTCGCCGTCCGTACTGCATTACACCTCGGGCACGACCGGCCAGCCCAAGGGCGCGCAACACGTCCACTACGCCATCGTCTCGCAGTACCTCACCGCCAAATACGTGCTCGACCTGCGGCCGGACGACATTTACTGGTGCAACGCCGACCCGGGCTGGGTCACGGGCACGTCGTACGGCATCATCGGCCCGTGGGCGAACGGCATCTCGCAGGTGGTGCTCGATTCCGGCTTCAACGCGGAGCGCTGGTATGAGTTCATCGAGAAGCGCCGCGTCACCGTTTGGTACTCGGCGCCCACTGCCATCCGTCTGCTGATGAAAGAGGGGAACGAGATTCCCCGCAAGCATGACCTGTCGAGCCTGCGTTATCTGGCGAGCGTGGGCGAGCCGCTCAATGCCGAGGCGGTGATCTGGTCGCAAGAAGTGTTCGGCAAACCCTTCCACGACACGTACTGGCAGACCGAAACCGGCTGCATCGTGATCACCAATTTCCCCGGCATGCGGATCAAACCGGGTTCGATGGGCAAGCCGTTTCCGGGCATCACCGCGACGGTGCTGGACCCCAAGACCCATGAGCCGGTCAACCAGCCGGGAGTTGCCGGGCTGATCGCGCTGCGCCCCGGCTGGCCCTCGCAGTTCCGGAGTTATTGGAGGAACGAGGCGGGCTTTCAAAATAAATTCAAGAACGGCTGGTACCTCTGCGGCGACCGCGCTTCGGTGGATGCGGATGGCTATTTCTGGTTCATGGGCCGGGACGACGATGTGATCAATACCGGCGGCCATCTGGTCGGCCCGTTCGAGATCGAGTCGGCGCTGCTGGAGCATCCCGCGGTGTACGAATCGGCGGCGGTGGCCAAGCCCGATCCCGTCAACATGGAGGTCGTCAAGGCCTACGTCACCCTGAAGCGGGGCTACGAGCCCTCGGCGGACCTGGAACTGGAAATCATGAACCGGATTCGCAAGCGGCTGTCTCCGCTGGCGATGCCGCAGGAAATCGAGTTCGTGGACTCCTTGCCCAAGACCCGCAGCGGCAAGATCGTGCGCCGGATTTTGCGCTGCAAGGAGTTCCACGAGCCGGTGGGCGATCTTTCCACCGTGATGAACGAGTGATACGCGCAGCGGTTTGCGCAAACAGGAGAACAGGGCAATGGACGAACTCGCCAAAATGGTGCGCGATTACGTGATCAAGGAGTACCTGGAGGAAGGTGACGAGCGGGAGGTTACCGAGACGACGCCCCTGATCTCGGGGGGCATCGTCGATTCCTTCTCCATGGTTTCTCTCAAGCGTTTCCTGGAGAGGAAGTGCTCGATCAAGATTCCCGACGCTGACGCCACGCCCCAGGCCTTTGACACCGTGCAGAGCATCGTGGCGCTGGTGCGGCGTTTCCAGCAAGTCCCCGTGGCATGAGCCCCGGGCGTTCGGTTCTCGGGCTTCGAATTCATAACTTCACTGGGAGGGCAACCCGTGGCCTTTCACGATGCAGTCCGCAATTCCTATCTGGCCGACATCCAGGCGATCAAGGCCGCCGGCCTGTTTAAAGAAGAGCGTTTCATTCATTCGCCGCAATCTTCGGAAATCGAGGTTGAGTTTCCCGTCGGAAGCGGGATCAGGAAGTGCATCAACGTTTGTGCCAACAATTACCTGGGTCTTTCCAGTCATCCCGACGTGATCGCCGCCGCTCACGCCGGCCTGGACAGCCGCGGGTACGGCATGTCGTCGGTGCGCTTCATCTGCGGCACGCAGGACATCCATCGCGAGCTGGAGAATCGCCTCACCGCATTTCTCGGCACCGAAGATACTCTGCTGTTTCCTTCCTGCATGGACGCCAACGCCGGCTTTTTCGAGGCTTGTCTGAACGAGCAGGACGTGATGATCGCCGACCGCTTGGTCCATGCCTCCATCATTGACGGCATGCGCCTGTGCAAGGCCATGCAGGACACCTTCAAGCATTCCGACATGGAACACCTGGAGGAAAAGCTGCAAGAGCACCAGGACAAGCGCGCGCGCATGATCATCACGGACGGCGTTTTCTCGATGGATGGCGACACGGCCAAGCTCGATCAAGTCGTCGAGCTCGCCGAAAAATACAACGCGATGGTGTTTCTCGACGACTCGCACGCCACCGGCTTCATCGGGCGCACCGGCCGCGGAACGCACGAGCATTGTGGCGTTCTCGGCAAGATCGATGTGATCACCACCACGCTGGGCAAGGCGCTAGGTGGCGCTTCCGGCGGCTGCGTCAGCGGGCGCCGCGAGCTGGTGGAGATGTGCCGCCAGCGGGCGCGTCCTTACCTTTTCTCCAACGCAGTGGCGCCGGTGATCGTGGCGGGCGCGCTTAAGGTCATGGACCTGATCACGGCCAGCACCGATCGGCGCGACAAACTGGAATGGAACGCCAAGTACTGGCGCGGGTTGCTGAAGGAGGCCGGATTCGACATCAAGGAAGGCGACAGCCCGATTGTGCCGGTCATGTTCTACGACGCCAAACTGGCGCAGGACTTTGCCCGCGATCTGTTTGCGGAGGGCGTATACGCGGTCGGCTTCTTCTTTCCGGTGGTGCCCAAGGGCCAGGCGCGCATTCGCACCCAGATGTCGGCCGCTCACGAAAAGCATCATCTGGATTCGGCGATTGCGGCCTTCAAGAAAGTCGGCCAGAAACACGGGATCCTGGGATTGAGCAGGAAGGAACTCATCGCCCGGTGCGCGGCGTGATCCGCGGCGCGGAAATGGAGGTGAAAAATGCTTTGCGCAGAGATGGAGCGCCTCGAGTCGGAGTTCGACGACATTGTCAGCGCGCTGGAAGATCTCAGCCTGCCGGAACAGCGCAAGAAGGAATTGGAGGAGACCTACGTCCGAATAGCGCGAGAGATACGCACTCACCAGGCCGGCGGCCACGAGGGTCGGCCCTGCTTTGAACAAAACGACAGGTATTAGTCAGCGCCGCAACTTTTGGGTTTTCCCGGTGTTTAGCCTCCGCGTGAGAGTGATCGAGTCACAGGGCATAGTTGTGCGCTGAGCTTTTCCATCCCTGCTCTGCAACAGGACAATTCATATACACTGTAAAGCCATGCGCGTGCGTGCCATCACAGTCGAACCCCAGTGCGGCATTCGTCGGGCTGCCCGGACATTTTCCATAGCCGCACTTGTGTTGTTGACTGCGGCTTTGACGGCGTGCGGCGGCAGCAGCAATGGCAAGAAGATCTACGTTGTCGGCTTGGGAACGCCGAATGTGCAAATCTTCGGGGCCTCCAGCTCAGGGGGGTTGACGGCGGACACCAACAACCTGGCCGGCACCGGCTCCCGGCCGGACGCAATCATCCTGACTCGCCACTACGCCTACGTTCTCGATTCCACCGGCGGCGCTCAGCCAGGCGGGATATCGGAGTACGCGATCGGAGGTTCGGGTACGCTCTCGGGGGCCCGCACCGCCCAGGTTCTCAGCACCACGACGGTGACCTCCACGCCACCCAAGACCGGCTTGAACCCGCTTTCCATGGTCATGGATTCCAACGGCAAGTTCGTGTTCGTGGCCAACCAGGGCTCGAATTCAATTTCCGTATTCAGCCAGGACGGCAGCACCGGTCTTCTGACCGAGATAACAGGATCGCCTTTTGCCACTTCCGCCGGGCCGAGCGGTTTGGCAACGACCGGGAACACGCTGTTCGTCGCCAACCAGGGTGCGGGAACGGTGTCGGTCTATACGGTTGATCAGGCGAGCGGGAGTCTGACCCAGGCGGCCGGCTCACCCTTTGCGGCGGGAACCAGCCCGACGGCGCTCGACGTCGATTCCAGCGGCAAGTTTCTTTATGTCGCCGACCAGGCGGCGAACAGCGTCCTCGCCTTTGCCGTAGCGGGGAGTTCGCTTTCAGCTATCTCCGGATCGCCGATTGCGGCGGGAACAACGCCCGTGAGTGTGCGGGTTGTCGGAAGTTCGGTGTACGTCGCCAATTCCGGGTCGGGGAACGTATCGGGCTACTCCATCGGCGGCTCGGGAGCGCTGACGGCAATCAGCGGCTCGCCCTACGCCGCTGGCACGAATCCTGTATATATCGCATCTGGCAACTCGGGCGGGCTGGTGTTTGTTGCCAATCAGGGATCCAACAATATTTCTGTGTTCCAGGTAGGCGGTGGCGGAGCGCTAAGTGCGGCGAGCGGTTCACCGTTTGCAACGGTGGTGGGAAATCCGGCGGCGATCGCCAGCAATTTCTAGTCTCGCGGCTGCATTGTCGCTGAGATCTGCGATTACGGTGTTACGGTCAGCGTGGCCAGCGGGCTCGTCACTCCCGAAGCAGTCGCGAAAATGCTGACAGTTCCGGGCGCTACGCCCTTAGCCAGTCCGTTGGGGTCAATGGTTGCGATCACTGAGGAACTGCAAGCCCAGTTGAAGGTAACGCCGGTTACGGCGTTGCCATTGGCGTCCACCGCCGCCGCCGTAAACTGCTGGGTTGCATTCACCGCGATCGTCGCGGTTGGCGGCGCGATGGTGATGGAGGCTATGGGTTGTGTGACGGTGAGCGTTGCCGGGGCGCTGGTCACGCCGGACGCAGAAGCCGTGATCTGCGTGCTGCCGTTGCTGCGCCCCAGCGCAAGTCCGTTGCTGTCAATGCTGGCCACATTCGGCGTACTGCTCGCCCAGGCAAACCTCACGCCCGTGAGCGTATTCCCTTTCGAGTCTTGAGCCGTTGCCGAGAACGATTGCACCTGGTTGGGCGAGATGGATGCCTTTAGGGGCGTGATGTTGATGGTCGCCGGCGGTCCCGTCGAACTGGACGAGGAACTGCCCCCGCAGCTCGCAAGGGAAACGCTGAGAGCCAGCAAGCACATCAGTACAGCAGCGCGTCGAGTAGTCCTACGGGCAAGTGCCATGAGCATGATCTTGGAGGCCAACCTGGCCGTGGCGCAGGTGCAGAAGCGCGGCATGCGGTCGGCATCCGCTTTCAACCCTGCGTGCCACATTAAGTTGCCTGGCCGGCTGCACGATTCGTTTGCGGTAAATTGCGGCGCATCGCGCTGACACACATCATACGCGGACACAGCGCCTATCGGAAAGTCGGCAGCAGATGGGGAGTGTACCGCAAGATCTTCGGGAGATGGTAAACTTCTTGTGAAGCTTGTGTCCGCTGATCAATTCGCCCAGCAACTTTGCCCAACGCCAGGTGTTTGGAAGCGGCGAACCTCAGGATATCCAGGAGTTATCGCGCGCATGCGAACGCGTTTTTCCGCGACGCAGCCCAAGTCTCGTCTCAGCGCACATCGCTGGTGCTCCTTGCTGGCGCTGGCCGCGCTGCTCTTGCTGCTCTTGGGATGTGGGGGCTCTTCGACCGGCTCACTGGTCGCAATCGTCATTAGCCCCGCTACCAGCTTTCTCGGCATCAATGCCCAGGAGACGTTTACCGCAACGGCCCAGGACTCCAAAGGAAAAACCCTGAGTGGAATCACGTTTACCTGGACCAGTAATGCGCCCGACGTTGCCAGCATTGACAGCGCAGGCGTCGCCACCGCCCACACGGTCGGTACGGCTCAAATCACGGCGTCGGCATCGGGCGTGACCAGCGCGGCGGCGAACCTCAACGTCGTGAGTACGACCACCGCCGTCGCTTCCGTTTCGCTGACGCCACTCAGTTCCACCATCAAGGTCGGCCAAACTCAGCAGTTCACCGCCAGCGCCGTGGATGCCAGCGGAAATCCTGTCAGCGGGGTCACGTTCACCTGGCACAACAGCTCTGCCGGGGTTGCGATTGTCGGCACCAATGGGCTCGCGACCGGACTTGCCCCCGGCGTGACGATGATTAACGCCTCGGTCGGCACTGTAACCAGCCAGACGGCCACGCTGACCGTGACCGCGCCATAGTCGGATGGGCGGACTTCGGGAGACCTCATGAAGCACGTAGCTGCGGCGATTGCGATCCTTTTCGCCGCTACGATGACCGGCTGCAGCAGCAGCAGTACCAGCGGCACGGTTTCCATTTCCATTTCTCCGACCAGCGCGACGGTTGCTCTGGGACGCACGCAGCAGTTCACCGCCACCGTGAAGAACACCTCCAATACTGCGGTCACGTGGCAGGTGAATGGGACGACCGGCGGTAACTCGAACACGGGCACGATCACCACCAACGGCCTGTACACGGCTCCGCTCAGTCCCGCCTCGGTCACCGTGACCGTCGTTTCCGTGGCCAACACCACCCAGGGCGCCTCGGCAGCGGTGACCGTGGCGCTGCCGATCTCGATTTCGCCTACCACCGCCGCGATCGGTCTCAGCGGGACGGTGCAATTTGCCTCCACCGTGACTTTTTCCACCAATACGGCGGTTACCTGGCAGGTGAATGGCGTCACTGGCGGCAATGCAACGGTCGGCACCATCACTACCGCCGGTCTTTACACCGCCCCGGCGAGCCTGCCCAACCCCAATAGCGTCACCGTCACGGTCGTCGCCCAGGCTGATCCGACGCAAACTGTGTCCGCGACGGTGACCATCAATCCTCCGTCGCTGGTCATCAGTCCCACCGGGCTAACCCTTGCGGCCGGCGCGCAGCAGGCGTTCACCGCCACGGTGAATGGGGCGAGCGTCACCCCGGTTTGGAGTCTTGCTTGCCGGAGCCAGTTGCCGAGCGCCTGTGGGACGCTTTCGTCGGGCGGTTTATTTATCGCGCCGTCGCTGCCACCTCCGGGCGGGACGGTGACCGTCACGGCGAAGATGGCGGATGGCAGTGCGGTCCCGGCAAGCACCACTGTCTCGATCCAGTTTTCCAGTGCTTCGCTCGCCGGCCAGTACGCGTTTGCTTTCGTGATTCGCTCCGCCCAGGCATTGTCCGCGGAAGCGGGCACGATTACCTTCGATGGCAACGGCAACATCACCGCCGGCATCATCGATCGCAGCGACGATGGCGGCTCGCCCATTGCCATCAACGGGGGCACCTACCAGGTGGGCAGCGATGGACGCGGAACTGCCGTCGTAAACACGGCCCAGGGACTGGTTGCCTGGCAATTCGTTCTGACCAACCAACCGTTGGGGTTCGTCGTTCGTTTCGACAGCAACGGTGCGACCGCCAGCGGCACCCTTGAATTGCAGCAGGCAAGCAAATTCAACCTGGCCTCGATCCAGGGGAATTATGCGATGAGCCTGGTGGGCGTCAGCGCGGGCGCTTCGCCCGCCTTTACCGCCATGGTTGGAAGCCTGGCCGCCGATGGCGCCGGAAACGTCAGTCGCGGCATTCTCGACCTCAGCCGCAACGCCACCGTGACCACGAACGTGGGCGCTTCCGGCACGTTGACCTCTCCATCCTCGTCCGGCCGCGGAGTGCTCACCATCACCAGCACTCTCGGGGTTCAGACGTTCGCCTACTACCAGGTTGACGACACGCGTCTCAAGCTGGTTGAAATCGATGGCGCCAACGCCCTGGCCGGCGATCTGTCAATCGAGCCGGCGGGTCCCTTCGCCAATACCAGCTTCAATGGCCGGTTCGCTTTCACGGCGGCGGGCTCCAGGGGCGGGGCCTCCTTCGGGATGGGCGGCCTGTTCACCATGAACCTCGGCGGGATTACGAACCGGCTGCTTGATGGCGTGAACCAGACCGTGTTTGATACGCAAGGATCGTACGTGGTTACCGACTCTGCCTTGGGTCGCACCACCGTTACCTGGACCGTCAACAACGGAGCGATGTCGCAATTCGTGTTCTACCCGCGCAACGATGGCGGATTCGTGATGCTTGAGGTCGACGGAGGCGCGGCCGCCGAGGGCGTGGTTCTTCCGCAAACCGTGTCCGCTCCCAGCACTTTTTCGCTGCAGGGGAATTTCGCCGTCACCTTGGCAGGGGCCGAGCCGCCCAGTAGCGTCGCCAACGAGAGCATTACGGGTCACGTTGCTCTACCCGGAGGCGCGCCATTCACCGGCGTGCTCGACATTGTTGCCAACGGTACGGCAACCCAGGGGGGCGCCTTTACAGTTGGCGGTTTCACGGTGGATGTCAACACTGGCCGCGGATTTGCCACGGCGCTTCCCAGCTCAGCTGTCCTCAGCAATGCCGGCTTCATCCTGTACATTTTGGATTCCGACCAGGCGCTGATTCTGGAAACCGACAATGTCCGGGTGTTAACGGGTAAGATGGCACGGCAGGATTAGCGGCCGCCTGCGATTCCGTGATTGCCCGGCTAACTTTTTACCGCATTTCGTGTTAAGACCGTTAGGGACGGCGCCGCCCCGGCCAGCCTTGCAGGATCCACCAACGTGAAGCCACCAACCCAACACGAATGTAGCGGCAGGTTTCGGCGCTGGCGCCAATTCTGCTCATTCCTTTCCGTGCTCTCCGTTTGCGCCGCCTTAGCCCCGCTGAGCGCGCAACAAGTGCCCACGTTTTCATCGAACGTGAAGGTGGTGAACGTGCCGGCGACGGTGCGGACGAAAAAAGGCGAAATTGTCCGCGACCTCTCCAAGGATGATTTCACGCTGACCGACGACGGGCGCCCGCAATCCATCAAGTATTTTGCCAGGGAGAGCGATCTTCCACTCAGCATCGGGTTGCTGGTGGACACCAGCGGGAGCCAGCGGCGTCTTATCGAACAGGAACGAAGCGCCAGTTATGCCTTTCTGCAGCAAATGCTGCGGGTAGACCGGGACAAGGCATTTGTGATCCATTTTGAAGGCGAGGTCGAACTGCTGCAGGACCTGACTTCGTCGCGCCAGAAGCTGGAGTCGGCGCTGGACGCGCTGCAAGCTCCCCAGATGCAGAGCAGCCACGGCGGCGGCTATCCCGGGTCGGGCGGCGGTGGTGGGCGCGGGTCAGGCCGCGGCGGCTCGCGCGGCGGTGCGCACGGCGGTGGCGGCACCGCGCTCTACGACGCGGTTTTTCTCGCCTCCGATGAGGTCATCAACAAAACGGAAGGCCGGAAGGCGCTCATTATTCTTTCCGACGGCGTGGACAACGCCAGCCGCATCTCGTTGGAGCGCGCCATCGAATCCGCGCAGCGTGCCGATACCATGGTGTACTCGATTCTGTTCGCCGACTCGGAAGCCTACGGCGGCGGCGGCTTCGGAGGCAGAGGGGGCATCAGCGGCCCATGGGGCCGGAGCGGCGGCGGAGGCTACCCCAGGCCTCAACGTCGGGAATCCACCGCCGACGGCAAAAAGGTGCTGGAAAGAATCTCCAAGGAAACCGGCGCCCGCATGTTTGAGGTTTCCAAAAAGCAGCCCATCGGCGAGATCTATGCCCAGATCCAGGAAGAACTCCGCAACCAGTACAGCCTGGGTTACACTCCCGACCGCATCGAAGGCGGCTATCACAAGATTCAACTCGCCACCCGGCAGAAAGACTTGATCGTGCAGTCCCGAGACGGCTATTACGCGCGGCCGTAGCCTTCGCTTACGGAGAGCTCGGCTGAGCACATAGTGCACATTTGGCTGATCCCCCGCGCGCACCGGGTGTGCTAACTTCATTGTCCATCGTGCGAACCATTATCATTTTCATCTTCCTGGCGGCAGTTGCGATTATCGCCCTGCTTGTGTTGTCAGTCTCGCCGGTCCTCGTCTTGGCGCCTGCGGTCACCGTGCTCGGCCAAGCGACGCCGGTTTCGGTTCGCGTGAGCGATCCGCATGGAGTACGGCGCCTGGCGGCGTACGTAGAGCAGAATGGCGCCCGCTATCAGCTCGCGCAACAGATGCAGCCGGCGCGTCGAATCCTGTGGCAACGGCACCTGTCAGACGCCACGTGGGATTTCGCGGCCGGTGCGAAGACCACGCCACAACTGAAAGACGGCAAGGCGCGGCTCTTGGTCGAAGCAACCTCCAACGATTTCCGGGGAAGCACCGTGCGGCTGGAGCGCGAGGTGACGATCGTGACCCAGCCGCCCGTCCTCAGCGTTGACTCCGAGCAGCATTATCTCTATCTCGGCATGGCTGACCTGGTGTCCTTCAACCTCTCCGGTTACTCCACGGAGGCGGGCGTGAAGATCGGCAACCTGACATTCCGGAGCTGGCCCATGCCCGGCGGCAAGCCTGGTTTCTTTTCGCTGTTCGCGTTTCCCTGGGACGCGCCGGCCGGTACCGCCCCGGTTGTATACGCCACCAATCCCGCCGGCAATCAGGTGACCGGCCAAATGGTCTTCTCGTTCCCCAAGAAAGAGCAGCCCCGATACCGCGTACGCGACTTGCCGTTGGACGATCGCTTCTTACAAAAGGCCGTGGGCGAACTCGACCCCAATGGCTCGGGCGATCTGGTGACCCGCTTCCTGAAGATCAACGGCGAAATGCGCCGCGCCAACAACAAGACGCTTTCCGACTTGCGTTTGAAGACGGAAGCGCGGTTCCTGTGGGCGCTACCGTTTCAGCAGCAGCCGAACTCGAAGGTGGAATCCAACTTCGCCGACGTGCGGAATTACTTTTACCAGGGCAAGAAAATCGACCAGCAGGTGCACCTTGGTTACGACCTGTCGATTACGCAGCATGTGGGAGTGCAGGCGAGCAACGACGGACGGGTGGTGTATGCCGCGCCACTCGGCATTTATGGCAACTGCATCGTCGTGGACCACGGATACGGCTTGCAGTCTATTTACGGCCACTTGAGCGAGATTGCCGTGCATGAAGGCGACATGGTCAAACGCGGGCAGGTCATGGGCAAGAGCGGCCAAACCGGGCTTGCCGGCGGCGACCACATCCACTTCAGCATGCAACTCGATGGAGTGCAGATCGACCCCAAGGAGTGGTGGGACGCGCATTGGATCCGGGACCACATCGCAAAGCAGGTTGATCTGGCAGCCTCCGCGCCTGGGGCCAAGTAGCGGCGCCCGTTGGCCTTAGTACCTCCTGGTCCGGCGCGCCGAGGAACTTTTCTTGGGTGAGCGGGTTTATTCTGGTAACAGTTTTCCGGTTCTGGTGTGCAAGGTCCAGCGTCATATGTAAGAGTTGGCTCTGGGCAGGCAGGAGTGAGTGATGACGACGAAGCGTGTATCCATCGTGCTGATCGCGGCCGTGCTGGCGCTGGCTGTCGCCGTGGGCTGCAGCCGCGGGCGCAGCGACGCGCAGGTGATCGGCGAAGTGGTGACCAGGATCAACAGCGATCCGAAGATTTCCGAAAAACACATTTCCGTCATGTCCAGCAACGGTGTGGTCACCCTGAGCGGGTCCGCCGCCACCGAGGAAGAGCGCGCCCAGGCTGCCAACGACGCCGCCCAGGTCGAGGGCGTGAAGACCGTTGTCAACAACCTGCTGATCGCCGCGCCGCCATCGTTGCAGGCGAGCGAGCTGCCTCCGGCTCTGCAAGAACAGCCCGCCGCGAAGGCCGCGGCTCCCGCGCGCCCGGCCAGGAAGCCCTCCGCATATCGCGAAAACCGCCACGCCAGGAATGAAGCCAAGGGCAGCAGCAGCGACATGCCGATCGTCTCCTCGGGCCCGGCGGCCTATACCACCAGCACGGCCGCCATGGCGCCCATGCCGACCTCCAACGTGACCGCGCCGGTGGTTCCGCCACCGCCGCCTCCGCCGACACCCGTCACGATCGAGAGCGGGACGATGCTCAACATCCGCATGATCGATGCGGTGGACACCGGCAGAAATCATCCGGGTGACAGCTTCCGCGCCACCCTCGATTCGCCGATCACCATCGGTGACAAGGTCATCATTCCCGAAGGCGCCGACGTGGTGGGCCGCATTGCCGAGCTGAAGGATGCCGGACACTTTGCCGGCCAGCCGCAGTTGGCGCTCGAACTTGCCAGCCTGTCGGTGAACGGCCGTAAGTACACCCTGCACACCAACCAGTACACGCGGCAGGGCACGTCGCGCGGCGCCAGCACCGCCAAGAAAGTTGGAGCCGGGGCGGCCATTGGTGCGGTCATCGGCGGGATCGCCGGCGGTGGCAGGGGAGCCGCGATTGGAGCGGCGACCGGCGCGGGCGTCGGCGGCGGAGCGCAAGCCGTCACCAAGCCGCAGCAGGTGCGGGTCGAAACGGAAGCGCTGCTCAGCTTCCGCCTGGAGAGTCCGATTACGGTCATGCCGGTGAGCAGCCTTCAGCGCCCGCGCAACGATTACAGCGGCGGGTACAACGCGCCGCCCTCCGACCACAACTACAATGCGCCGCCGCCGTCGAGCAATGACAACGACATCATTGATTACTCGGACGATTCCAATCGCAGCAGCGACCCCAACCGGCCGGTCCTGAAGCGTCGTCCGCAAACCGACAATTACCAACAGGGCTACAGCAATCCCCCGGAATAGTTCGTGCTGCTTGAGCAGTTCGCGCTGTTAAGAGGATAAAAACCCTGCGAGGAACCTGCTTTTTGAATTCTTGCCGATGGCCTCGGCCAAGCGCAGGAACTGAACCTGAGGGTGCCCCGGTCATGCCCGGGGTTGGCTTGGCCGGGGTTTCTCCTCCGTGTCGGAGACCGGCCCACCCTTGCATCCTTAACTAAAATTCGATTTGCGTTTTCCTCATCGGGCACCTCGCTGTTCAAGTGGTTTCTACTACTTCCTCGGTCGAAAGGTTGAAAGACTCAGAGGAACAGAAGCGGCGAAGCCTTACTTCGCGGCTGCGCTCGTGGCTAATCCCGAGCCGAACTCGGCCGCTTGGAGGGTCTTTGGCTCGGTATCCAAGACGGCCGAATCGGCCTCGGCGCTGGCCAAGAAGCATCCGCTGCCATCTCCCGGCGATGTTGTTGCCTGAGTCGAAGGAATCGGAACAACGGGAGATGCCCCGCTGCCTGACAACGCGCTGCAGACCGACCGGAACCCGGCTCCGTGTTTGGAGGCGCTGAGCTTATTTTCACAGCTCTGCCTTGAGCCACTCGCTGCGGACGGGTTCCAGCGGCTCAGTGCCAGCCGTTAGCTCCTGAACGAATCGCCGCCGAGAACGGCCATTCCCGATCATTAGATCAAGATTCCTTTGAAGACCCGCGCCGCCCGCTCCAGGGGCAAGTCAGACAACGGCGCAAGCGGAGGCGACGGCTTTACCTTTACCCCGCTGCGTTGAGTCGGACGTTCCCATCGCAGTCGACCTGCTCCAGCAAGCTGTCCTGCATTCTGGCCGCCTATCCTGGGTCCCTGTCCCACACCACAAAGAATTCCTTTCCACAGTTATCACACAGCACGGGGACCGCATAGGCCCCTTTGTCATCACCTTGGTGGTAGTAAGGCACGCTGGGGCCGTTAGGAGGCGCGGCGATTCCCTTGTTCTGATGGCCACAATGAACGCAGGAGCATGGAATGAAGGATGCAGACAGGCCATACATTATCTGGGTGAGCTGCGCGGGGAACATGTCATCGGAGCCCTTGGCCAGTTTTCGCCCAAGGACCCGGCCGGCAAGACTGGCACGCCGGGGATCAGAATTCAGGCATTGCTGATAGACAGAAATCACCTTTTCCAGCGCCTTACTGGCGTCCGCCAGCAGCCGTGATGCTTCAGCGCGAACATCCGGATCATTGTTCTCCAAGTCCGCGAAGAGACTATCGAAGGCCTTGCCGAAGTCGGGTCCATCACGCCAGAGTCCGTGTGCCTGCTCTTCCATGGCCTGAAGCCTTGCAGCCTTTTCTCCGCCCTCAGCCTGGATCTGCGCCTTCCGCCTCCACTCCTGAGTCTCCTCGGTTACTCTGCGGCACTCCATAACGCGGTTGCGGTCATCACGCCTTTGAGCGATCTCCAGTTCCCGGGCAAGGTCGTCGAGGGCCGCATCATAGTTCTTGAGACTCCTGTGGCCGATCGCTCGGTTGCGTAAGATGGCGCAGATGTTGTAGGCGGTTGACTGCTTATCGATCAAGGTGAGCAGTTCGGTGTAGGTCTCAATCGCCTTTTGCTGCTCCGCATCCGACCACCCTAGTTTCTTCGCTTTCTCCCACAAACGATCGATGCGCTCATCCAAACTTTCGTTCCCAAGAAGTCTCTTCAAGACTCTCATCCCGATCCACCCTTGTCTGTTTTACACGTATACCTACTTCCAGAACTGCCACCATTTCTTTCCAAATTGTTGGCGAAGCTTTCGGGCAGTTTGCCGGAAAAACTCAGCTTGTTTTGGAAGCTGTTGTAGAAGCTCCTGGCGGAGCTGAAGCACTTGAGAATCGTCGAGTGCTCCTCGGGTGGCCCCCGCTTTTAGGCTTCTGACAAGAGTCTCCATCCCAGGGAGTGCGCTCATAAGTTCTGCGATCTGCAAAAACCCGGCGCGTACGTCATCTGGCGTTTGGCAGCGTTGCATGACAACAACGGCTTTCTCCTGTACTTCGGCGGTCCCTAGAAGCGTCTGTGCACTATCCATTGGATGACCTCCTTGGGCTTGCCTCCAGTTCCACTTTAGTCGCCGGTCTCCCTAACAGTGTGCGCCATTTCATTGCGGAAGGCGCGGCCCAGTATCAAACGTGGGCACTGGGGCCACAGTGATTGGGGTCACACGGAGGGGTGATGGGAAGGGCCTTCCGCGCTGGCGCACCCCTGTCCTGCCCGAACCCTGGAACATGCCCTTGCGGGTTCGGCCGGTCAGTGCGCGCGGCGCAGAAGCACGATCGAATCCGGAAGCTCCGCGACCAGGGTGTCGGCGTCGAGCGAGCCAACGACGGCGCCGAGCGAGATCGCCGGTCCGTTCTCAACCGTCAAGTCGGCGGGTTTCTGGAGGCCGGCGTCGGGATTGGAAGGATCAATGAGCCAGACAGGCCACTCGTCCGGGAGGCTTGCCCTTCGGAAAGTCGCCAATGTGCCTGCGAACCAGGATGCCCGAAGGGTTGCCTTCCAGGACGTGCTCAATGCGAGTGCGGTAGCTACCGTCGAAGTAGGCATCGCGCGTCAGCCAGCGAACGGCCTTCCCGTCGAAAAAGAGGAACTGCGTGCCCCAAGCGGCGACAGGTGCAGGCATTGGCGGCGGAGCGCAAGCCGCCAGCAGGCCGCAGCAGGTGCGGGTGGAATCGGAAGCGCTGCTCAGCTTCCGCCTGGAGAGTCCGATTACGGTCATGCCGGTGAGCAGCCTTCAGCGCCCGCGCAACGATTACAGCGGCGGGTACAATGCGCCGCCGTCCAACAACAACTACAATGCGCCGCCGTCGAGCAATGACAACGACATCATTGATTACTCGGACGATTCCAATCGCAGCAGCGACCCCAACCGGCCGGTTCTGAGGCGTCGTCCCGGCACCACCGACCAGAGCAGCAACAATCCGCCGGAGTAGGAAGGAAAGTCAGAAGTAAGAAGTGAAAAAGTCTTCAGTCATCAGTCTTCGGTCTTCAGGCTTTCCCTGACGACTGAAGACTGACGACCGAAGACTTTTCTTCAGGCTTTCACTGACGACTGAAGACCGACGACTGAAGACTTTTCTTCAGGCTTTCCCTGACGACTGAAGACTGACGACCGAAGACTTTTCTTCAGGCTTTCACTGCCGACTGAAGACTGACGACCGAAGACTTTTCTTAGTTCTTCGTTCCTCCAGCGGCAGGGGCGAAGTGCGTCCGCTCCGCCGCTTCCCACTTCACGTTCCCGCGCATGTACTGCCACATTCCCTGCAGCCGCCAGACCATGTACATCTGGCGATAGGGCAGGTGTTCGGCAAAGCAGTACAGCAGCAAGCGCGCAACTTCCGTCCAACGACCGTATCTGCGGTAGGTAACTTCCTCCAGCACGACCGACCCGATTGAGATCATCGTGGCAAAGGCATAGCCGAAGATCATGAACTTGACGAAGAACTCGGCGCTGAGCACGCCCAGCATCAGGGCCAGCAAAATGCTGGCGTAGCCGATCGCTTCCATCACGGGCGCGCACAGTTCGAAAATCCACAGGTAAGGCAGGACGACGCAGCCGAACCGCCCGTAGCGCGGCTTCAACACCATGTCGCGGTTGCGCCACAGCACATCCAGCAGGCCCTTTTGCCACCGGGCCCGCTGCCGCGACAGGGCACGCAGGCTTCGTGGCACCTGCGTCCAGCAAGTCGGCTCCGGCACGAATCCAATGCGATACTGCTCGCGGTGCTCCAGCAACGAGCGGTGCATGCGCACCACCAGATCAATGTCCTCGCCGATCGCCTTGGGCCGGTAGCCGCCGATCTGCAGCATGGCTTCGCGGCTGAACACGCCGAATGCGCCGGAGATGATGGGCAGCATGTTGGCGCGTCCCCACGCCTGCCGGCCGATGAGAAACGCGCGCAGGTATTCGACCACCTGGATGCACTCCACGGGACTGCGCGGCAGGCGGATTTCGCTGACCCGCCCCTCCGAAACCACCGACCCGTTCAGCACGCGCACGATCCCGCCGGCGCCGGCAACGCGCACCGGGTCGGAGAAGACCTCCGCCATGATGCGCAGCAGCGCATCTTTTTCCAGGATCGAATCCGCGTCGATGACGCAGACATACGGCCCGGTGGCGGCGTTCAGCGCGGCATTGGTGGCATCGGCCTTGGTGCCGCCCGCCTGCTTGTCGAGCACGATCAATCGCGGGTCCGCGTCGCTGGCGTACACAGCCCGCACAGGCGCGCACGCTACCTGCGGCAAGTAGAGCAGGTTCGCGGGCCGCAGCCGGAATGCCGATGTCAGGCAGGACAGCGTCTCATCCGTCGAGCCGTCGTTGACGACAATCAACTCCAGCGACGGATAATCCAGCGTCAGCAACGCGCCCACGTTTTCGACGATGTTGGCCTGCTCGTTATGCGCCGGAATCAGGATGCTGATCGGCGGGGTGAATGGAGACAACTCCAGTGTCTCCAGCCGCAGGCTGCTCAAACGCCGCCGGTGCCGCAGGCTGGCGAAGATGGCGGTGATCAGCAGCGCCAGGTAAAAAATGTTCGACAGCAGGAAATAGAAGAACAGGATCCAGTTCGAAAGTTGCAGTAGTTTGATCATGCCACGCCTGCCGTTTCTTTTTCCGCTTCCACTGCCGGCTCCAGGGCCAGCCGCGAGTGCGCCGCTCGCAGCGCGGCCGCCAGGCGTTCCGCCTCAGCTCCTGGCGTGCGCTCCACCTCGCTCAATGTTTCGGCGAAACGTCCCGAGCGCTCCAACTCCGCCACCACTGCCTGCAGCCCGTAATTGTCTCCCGCACCGACCACCTGCCGCAGCACGCGCGCCATGGTCTGGCGTGAATTCATCAGCGCCCACGCGGCCCGCTGCCGGACGTGACGATTCCGATCGGCGAGGGCGCGGATCAGCACCGCCGTGGCATCGGCCGCGTCGAACGACCCCAGGGACACCACGGCGCGCAAGCGCACGAACCACTCCGCGTCGGAGGCCAGTTGCGCCAGCGGCGGCACCGCGATCCGCCCTTCGGCCTGCGACAAGCCGCGCGCGGCGGCGGCCCGTATTTCGGGCGAGGCATCGCTGGCCAGGACCAGCATTTCATCCGTCATGGACGGGTCCGCCAGTTCCGCCAGTACCCTCGCCAGCAATTCGCGTTGCGAACCCTTCGCATGGACGATGTGGAGGAGCAGCACGCCGGGTTTGCTGCGGCAGCAATTCAACAGGGCATTCTTCAACACCGGTCCCGGGACCATGAGGCGGCCGTCCGTCCAGCGGTCGAGGATGGGGATGGCGGCTTCCGGGAAGGCGAGCTTCCCCATGCCGCGGACCGCCGCGATCCGGGTCTCCATGTCGCCGGAGTCAAGCGCCTCGGCCAGCGCGGGTACCGCTTCCCGGGCGCGAGTCCGGCCGAGGGCCACCAGCGCTCGCCATCGCTGCCAGCCCTCCGCCGTGCGCGCTTCCTCGATGCGCCGGTCAATCAGGCCTCTGTGCCGCAGGCAACTCACCAGGCGCGGCAGTTCCTCCCCATTGCTTACCTCGATGCTGTCCAGCAGCATGGTTTCCAGCACCTCGCAGGCAAGCGGGTCGAAGCGCCAGGTTTCCGGCAGCACTTTGCCGCTGATCAGGTCGTTCCATCGTTGCCGGATTTCAAACGTCTGCCGTTCCCGCCGCGCGAAATAGCGCGCGCGCACCCACCGCCGCAGCAGGATGAAGATCATCAGCGCCGAGATTCCCGCCAGGGAGACAACAATCGCCTTCAGCACGATTGCCGCCGGCGCCAGCCGCGCCATCCATTCAGAAGCGGAGCCCATAAAAGAATCCCACGCTGGTCTGCGTTCGTTGCTGCGAACGCGCTTGATATGCGACGTATCCGCCGACGTCCTGCCGGGCGTTGATCTGGTACTTGAGGCCGCCGGCGAAGGTCCGTGCCGAGAAACGGCCGACCTCGTCCACTTTGGCGAAATTCTCCGTCCCGACGCCGAATGAAATGTTTCCGCGCAGCCGTTCGGAGCGCAGCGGGAACGACAGCCGCGTGTTTCCCGACGGCTGCCACTGCGCTCCAACGATGGGGAACGAACTGCGCGCGGCCACCACCGTCAGTGACCACATCCAGTCCCGCGGAAGATAGAAGATTGCCGCCGAGGTCAGCGTCACGGCGCTGGAGTCGCGATACCAGAACCACTGCGGGCTGAAGCTGAACTCAATCCCGCGCACCAGGCCGCGGTTGCCGATGCGGAAACCGCGGCCGTACTCCAGCGCAAGTTCCCGCCGCGGAATCACGCCCTGGTCGTGGCCGGCGCCCCCGCCCACGGAGAACCAGTTCTTGCCGACGCGGCGGCTAATGCGCGCGGTCAGCCGTTCGGCATCGGCGCCGAAGCGCTGGTAGGTGGTCGAAGAAAAGGTTGTGATCCAGTTCGAGGTCCAGCGCGAAATCAAGACCACGCTTTGGGCGGCTGCGCTGTCGGTGTAATTGAAGGTGTCGGTATCAACGCCGAACCGCAGTTCATGGCGCCGTTCGCCGGACAGGGATTGCAGGCCCGCCCGTGCTTCGCGATCGTTCGGATCCAGGCGCAATGCGGCCTGGTACTCGGCGCGAGCTTCCCGCAAACGGTTCAGGCGTGTCAGGATCCGCGCACGCCGGTCGAGCACGTAGGATTGCGGCGGCAGAATCGTGCGCGCTCGATCCAGGACACGGAGCGCCTCGTCGAGCTTGCCTTGCCAGGTCAGCACGTCCGCCAGTCCGGCCATGACCTCGGCATCCGCCGGTGCTTGTTCCAGCACCCGGCGGTATTCGCTCTCCGCCTCTGCCCAACGCCCTCGCCATGCCAGCAGGCGCGCCCGCCAGGCACGCGCTTCCAGATCGCCGGGATTCGCCGCCAGACGCACGTCCACCAGCGCGGCCGCGCGGTCGAGATTCTTATGCTCGACCTCCGAGCGCACGGCGTTTTGCCAGTCCGATTCTTGCGCCATCACAAATGCGGTTGCCACCACCAGGCAGGCGCTGACATGAAGCAGCCGTGTCCGTCGTGTTGCGCCGGCACTCCGCACCCTTCCATTGTCGTGTCGCAGGGTCGGCGGGCGTGCGCTTCGTTACCTTCGATTGTGCAGGCTTGCTGTCATTATGGGCATGTTCCCACAACAGAAATGTGAAAGGCGTCCAGGCACTTCTGACCAGAGCAGCAACAATCCGCCGGAGTAGGAAGGGAAGTCAGAAGTTAGAAGTGGAAAATTATTTTTGGTTTCACTTCTCACATTCACTGATTCTCGGCGAGACCGCACCGCATACCCTGCCGCGAGTCAACTAATTCTGTTTTCTTTTCACGAACTCAATGAAAGCTTTGAGACTCCACACTTCACGTCGTTGGACCGGCGGATACGTTTCACGGAATGCCTCAGGGATGACGAGCTGTACATGCCGCGTCGTCATTTCGGTGATCTGGTCGCGAGATATTGCCGCTTCAAGGGTGCACAGGTGTTTTGTGCGTATCCGATTCGCCTCGGTGAGTATTTGACGCCACCTGTCCTTGAGCGTTGATTTCGCCCCAAGCATTACGAGCAATTGCGAGTCGACCTTTTCATTGTGGTAGGCTTTTGCGCTGGGAAATAGGAAGTCCGGCCTATTCTTGCCTTCGGTGACGGCCTGCGGTTCGTACTGGACGCGGTTCGCGTCAAAAAGCGCGGCGAGATTGTTTTGCAGTGAATATCCCATCCTCGACTTACGCCGATTCTGCACCGACAGGGAAAATGCCACGAATTCATCCACGCTCGCAAAACCCTTTCGGACTTGCTCCTCAACCAAAATGCGTTCGAGGGCTCTGAACAGTTGTTCTTCGCGCTGCAACCATTTCACAAGAGTATCGTCCGCATTCGCAACATCAACACCGACAGTGTGCTGCCGAGCAAAACGCGACATTACACGCGTAGTTGGAAACGTTCTCTTGAACGTCCGATATACCAATGACGCATCCTGGTCGCTCGTGGGGAGTAAGACGTCTTCTACCCCAAGCTCCTCCAGAACCTGCTGTCCGACTATGCCCAGTTCTGTGCTCGAAAGCTCTTTCCGCGAGAGCAATTCGAAATTCGCTGGATTCAGACTGCTTACAACAAACAGGCGTTCTGCCGCACGAAGCCATGCAGAGCTTTTCTGCAGCACCAACCCGTGTATTTCTGGAACACTTGCAGCGGTCCGGATGAGGACAAGCACGTCCCCGTCGTCCGCACGATGGAGAAAATCTCCTACGTAATACAGTCTCCACTCAGTTCGGCTCGGATGTTTAGCTCTGGCATCGTAAAACGTAAAATCCGACACTTCCCGGACAGGCTCTTCATTGTCAGCTAGACGATGCCAAGTGATCGTCCCTCGCGTCACCTCTCCGGTGCCAAAAAACTGGCGAAGAGCGACGACTCCATTGATCTCATGTTGATTAGAACCACGCTTCGGCAGATCGACGTTGACCAACTGCTTATACACTGCCGCGGAAATCACGTCGGCCAGGTTCATGTTGTCAGCTCTAGGTGCTGATTAGGTCGCGTAGCGCGCGCGCCAATGTTTGCATTTCCCAGTCGAGGTCTCTCTCCAACCGGCACTCCCACAGTACGAACGTGTTCCATCCAGATTTCTTTAGCATCTGGATTTTTCTCCTGTCATTGACGCGGTTCCCGAGCAGCTTCTCTTTCCAAAACGAACTGCGAGTCGTGGGCAGGACCCCGAGCTTACAACGGCGGTGGTGGTGCCAGAAACAACCGTTTACGAAAATCGCCGCTCGGTACTTGCGCAGTACAATGTCAGGCTTCCCAGGCAGAGATCGCACGTTCACGCGAAAACGGAATCCATCCCGGAACAGACGGCGCCGCACTAGAATTTCTAGTTTCGTGTCCCGGCCTCGTATCCGAGACATCACTTCACTGCGTTTTGTTCTGGTGAATACGTCCACTCGGCTCGAATTCCTTGAATAGCCGTCTGCTGAAAACCCTGCCTCGCAAAGCTCGAACCACTTCCTTGGCTACGGCATAAACTGCCGGCACGACGACGCTATTTCCAAACTGCCGATATGCCTGCGTGTCAGACACAATAATTTTGAAGCGTGTGGGAAAACCCATAAGCCGTGCACATTCTCGCGGAGTTAAACGTCGTGGGCTCATACCCGGCCCTCTTGGGATGAGTATCTCGGAACCGTCCTTGTAGTACCGTGCGCTGAGTGTTCGTGAGGTACCGTCGAGTTGCACCAGCCCGTAGCCGAATCCGTTTCCAGCGGCGCGGTGTTTGGCAGCATAGCGTTGAAGGTATGCCCAAAGATGGTCGCTTAGGACGTACTTCAATGGGGCATTCCGCTCGAGAATGTCGGATATCTTCGTGGGTTTGTGTCTCAGCACCGGCCAAGAGAAGCGCCTGGGATCTCGGAACCCGATAATGAAGATCCTTTCCCGGTGCTGCGGCACGAAATATCGCGCGTCAATGACCTTGAACTGTACGTCGTACCCCAGCTCATCCGCCAGAGTCTCATAGATCACTCGAAACGTTTTGCCGCGATCGTGCCCGAGCAGGTTCTTCACGTTCTCTAAGACAAACGCTTTCGGCTGTTTGTCCCGAATGATCCGGGCCACGTCAAAGAACAACGTGCCTTGAGTTTTGTCTAAGAATCCGTGCGGCCGTCCTAAGCTGTTCTTCTTCGACACACCAGAAATCGAAAACGGTTGGCAAGGAAAACCAGCGAGCAGAATGTCATGCGTCGGAATGTCGGAGGATGCAACCTTGGTAATGTCGCCGACCGGCGTCTCACCGAAATTCGCCGCGTAGGTCTTCTGCGCGAATTGGTCCCACTCGCAGGAGAATACACAGCGACCGCCGGCTCTTTCAAACGCCAGTCGCATACCTCCGATGCCAGCGAACAGATCAATAAACTTGAATTGCTGACGCACGTTCCTTGTATATACCTGCCTTGCGTTGAGGAATCAACCTTTACATTGAACGACCTCGAAGAGTCTCCGGCATCACCAAAGGCCCCGAACCGCCTCAGCGACAGCTATTAACCGACAACCCCATTCCCAGTTCTGCAAGCCGCACAAAACACGCTGCAAATTTTCCGCGCTCGTCACAGACATCTCTCTCCCAACCCGCTAACCTGTTTTTGCGCACAATGCGCGGAGGTGCTTGTGTCGCTCACGACCGCTGTTTAGTTCTTTGACAACTTGAGCTGCTTCGTGGGCGTGAGCGAGCGCCAGCGAGCGGGAGCCCGCAGGCCGAAGGAACTGCATTGCACTATTAGTTATCTTTCACCGCGCGCCGGCAGCGCCAGAGTTGCCTCAACGGTACACACCACCGTTCCAGGTAACCCTCGGTTATCGGCCGGTATCCCGGCGGTATCCGGGAATGTCCATTTGCCAGCAACTGCCTCTTGCCGTGGGCCTTGCGCCTTGGGCCTCGAGCCCGAGGGGGGAGGGGGGTGGGTAAACACCCGACGAGCGGCGTTAATACCTGCGAAGTTAAGCTTGGCCGCAC
Organism: Terriglobia bacterium; assembly: GCA_020072845.1. Classification (NCBI taxonomy): domain Bacteria; kingdom Pseudomonadati; phylum Acidobacteriota; class Terriglobia; species Terriglobia bacterium. Next base: position 104,311 of record JAIQGF010000014.1, on the reverse strand, counting down.
ATACGGTCGGCAATTTGGATTCGGAAGCGTGCTCACGCAGGACGAACGCCGGCGTTGGCCTAGTGGGCTTTATTGATCACGATATCAATCTTGCTCGACCCCACAGGGACGGGGTTACCCGCATAAGTGCCGTCGAACGTGCCGGGACGCGGCGGGCCCACCATACCGGAAGGATCGATCCGGGCCGTTACATACAACTTCCCCCGGAACGATGAACCTGTGAGAGTGATATCTTCGGCGGAAAGCTTGTACGAGTAGGGAAAACCCGCACCGGCTTCCCGTTGGACCACTAAGGCCGGCTGGCTCGGATCGGATGAAGTCGAAGCGAAGATCAGGAGCAGTGGCGCCTTGCCCACCTTGTCCGTTAACTCCGGGCTGAGGGTGATGGTTCCCGAGATCTCGCCGCGCGGGCCGGCGTTCGCTGCCGCCGCCGCAGTGTTCTGTTCCTGCTTCTTGCTGCAGCCGCTCAATCCGGCCACCATGGCAAAAAGAATGACGGCCAGAATCATCGTCCGGCTTGCCGTGCGATTCCTCCGCGATTCCACTTGGACCTCCTTCAACCTTTCACCGCGCCGGTCATGCCCGCCACGTAGTGCTCGACAAAGAACGAATAGATCAGGGCCACCGGCACCGACCCCAGCAGCGCGCCCGACATCAGCTCTCCCCAGTAAAAAACATCGCCTTTGATCAGTTCGCTGACCACGCCGACCGGGACGGTTTTATTCCCCGCATCATAGATCATGATCAGCGCATACAGGAACTCATTCGCCGAGAGCGTAAACGCGAACATCCCCGCCGATAGTACGCCCGGCAATGCCAGCGGAAGCACAATCTTGACCATCGCCTGGATTCGCGTCGCTCCGTCCACCATCGCTGCCTCTTCCAGCTCCTTCGGAATGGTCCGGAAATAACCCGTCAGAAGCCAGGTGCAGAAGGGAACCTGGAAGGTCGGATAAGCGATAATCAGCGCCCACGGCGAGTTCAGCAGGTTGGTGTGCAGGATCGGCATATTGCCGATCACGTCCGAGAGCGGAATGAAGAGCAGCGTGGGCGGCACCAGGTAGGTGATGAAGATCAGGATGCCCAGCGTGTTTGCGCCCCGGAAATTGAGCCGCGCCAGGGCATAGGCCGAGGTGATCCCCGCGAACAGCGAGATGGCCGTGGAAACGATCGCCACCAGCAACGTGTTCTCCAGCCAGCGCACGAACAGCGTGTCCCGCAGCAGCGACCGCCAGTGGTAGGCGCAGTTCTCCATCAGCGCCGATCCGTCGAAGTGCAGCGTGCGCACTTGCTCCACCACCGTCGTCGTACACGCCACGGGAATGTACGGGTTGACCTCGCGGTTGTAGGTTTCGTGCGTCGATTTGATCGACGTCACGAACATCCAGTAGAAGGGGAACAGGGCGAAGAGAACAAATAAGAAAAGCGGCAGATGAAAAAACGCCAGCCGCTTGGCAAAGGTCTCGCCGACCACCTTGCTCGCCATGCTATGCCTTCTCCCGCCGCAGGTAGACGAGCTGGAAGATGATCATGACGGTAAGTATTGGCAACATGAAAAGCGACACCGCCGCCCCCAGTCCCAGCCGCGACCCGACCATCGCCACCTGGTACGCGTAGGTGGCAAACAGGTGCGTGCTGTTCGCGGGGCCCCCGCGCGTCAGCACGTAGACGATCTGGAAGTCGGAGAAGGTCACAATCACGGAAAAGACCAGGACGACGATCATGATGGGCTTGATGCCCGGCAGCGTCACATGCCAGAAGCGCTGCCACCCGTTGGCGCCGTCGATCATCGCCGCCTCGTACAGCTCCGGGCTGATCGTCTGCAGACCGGCGAGAAAGGAGATGGCGAAAAACGGCGTGCCGCGCCAAATGTTCACAAACGTAACCGACGCCAGCGCCAGCGTCGGGTTGGCCAGCCAGAGCGGCCCGCGGAAGTATCCCCACCCCATCCAACTGTAAAAATGCCGCAGCGTCCAATTGATCACGCTGAAGTCGGGGTCAAAGATCCAGAGGAAGGCGATCGAACTGAGCACCGTGGGCACGATCCACGGCAGCAGCACGGCGGCACGCACGATGCGCTGCAGGCGGGTCATCCGGTTGAGCAGGACAGCCAGCCACATGCCCAGGGCCCACTTGATTACCGTCGCGACGCCCGTATAGGCGAAGCTGTTCCACACCGTGCCCCGGAAAATCGCATCCTTGGTCACCAGGTCTACATAATTGCCCAACCCGACGAACTTCACCTGCGACCACGCCATTCCGATCTGTTTGTTGGTGAGGCTCATCCAGACGCCCCAGGCGAACGGGTAGGCGATGAAGAACAGGATGATGAACCCGGCCGGCATCATCAGCAGGTAGCCAAGCACATTCGGCCGCTCCAGCAACTCTAGAGCGGCCTTGTACCTGCTTTTTCCTGGCTTCCCTGGTCCTTGCTCGGGATGCGATGTTTCCGTACCGACCTGGGGCACGGTCCCTGCCGCGTCACGCACCATAGATGGTCTTGAGCTGCCCCTCGGCCCACTTCAACGACTCGTCCGGCGTCATCTTCCCGGTGGCCACATTGGCCAGCATGTCGATCAGCACGTAATTCTGCACCACCCGGGCAGCGCTGGCGTCGGCGGCGCCTTTCCAGCCGACATGCTGCGCTTCCAGGAGATGGTCCCGGTAAGGCTTCAGCGCCGGGAACATGTCCCACATGGCGTCTTTCATGTAGTCCTTCAGCGCTGCCGCCTGGTACGCCTGGCCGCGCCGCAGGTACTTTGTGAACTGCTCCTTGTCCATCAGCCAGCGGATGAACTCTTTGGCGACGTCGGCGTTTTTCGAATACCTGGGGATCGCTAACTGCTGGCTGTAGTGGTAGTGGAATATCCCGGCAGGACCGGCAGGATTCGCCACGTGCAGGATGTCGTTCACTAGCGGGGAGCCTTTGTCGTCCAGGATCACCTGGTTCGTCGCCGTCAGGTAGATGCTGGGTGCGTTGTTGGTCGCGGCGATCGATCCCGCCAGAAACGCGCGATTGTTGGCCGAATCGTCCCACCCCGCGCCCGCCGGATCCATGGCATCGTCCCACAACGCCTTGAAGAACTTCAGTGCCTCCAGCGTTTGTTTGCTGTTGATCGTAATGCGGCCCTTCTCGTCCCGTTCCGCTACGCCGTAGCTCCAGAGATAAGGATAGGTAAAGTCGACCGCATCGCCGAAGGTGTGCCCGACCGTCTGGCCGATCGGATGTCCCGCCGCCTTCCACTTTTTCCCTTCGCGCCGCAGTTCTTCCCACGTCTTGGGCCACTGCGCCGTCCCCGCCGCCTTCATGTACGATTGGCGCGCCACGAAAATGTTGGGAACGATGGTGTGCGGGACCGCGTTGAACTTTCCGTTCAGCATCGCATCCGCCTTGGCGTAGGGGATGTATCCGCCATACTTGGACTCGAGCGCGGTGCAAATGTCGGTGACGTCAACCAGCGAATCGCCGTACTGGTTCTGCCAGTTATGGAAGAACTGGATGATGTCCGGCCCTTGCTTGCTCTCGATGGCGGCGGCGGCGCGGGCGGGAATGTCGTTGGCGTTGATCTGCTCGATCTTGACCTTGACCTTGCTCTGCTTGCTCCACTCTTCGCCTTGGCGCAGGATCTCAACGTCGGCCGGCGGCGAGAAATTCTTCCACAGCAGGAAATGGAGCGACCTCTCCTGCGCGAAGGCCGGGGCTTTCCCCAATACTCCGGCGCCCACCACGGACGCTCCCGCCATGCCGGCGATTTTGACAAAGTCGCGGCGCGTGATTCCTCGTTTGCTGGATGCTTTTTTCTTGGCCATCACTTTCCTCCTGGAGAGTCCAAGGGAGCCCCTTGATCCGGCACAATTCACTGCCCATAACACGAAGTTGTTGGCCGGATCCCTACGAATGCCCCACGCCTGGAAGGCGTTCTGTGCGGCATGATATATGCTGTTTACAATCGGTTTGTCAATCGAAACTACAAAGTCAACCCGCAAACACGCGAATGGGCGCGGCTTTTAGCGCATTCCGCGCGCAGCGAGGGTCTAGGCTTGTTTTTCAATCGGCAATCGACAATCGACAATCGGCAATGCCTTTCGCATCCGTAAACCGATAACCGATAACCGATAACCATGTCCCTGCTCGATGCCTTCGAAAAATCGGCCACTGCTGCCGCAGCAACGGTCGAACGTGTCCCCCGCGATCCCGATCAGATTGCCGCCGCCGTTGCCCGCGTCGCGCCCGCCGGGCCCCTGGCCGTCGCCGCACCTCTTTACGTGCCTGCCGATTTGTTCGACGCCTGCCGCCGTCTTCCCGGTGCGTTTGACGCACGCAGCCGCAAGGCAATGGACGACTGCGTGGTCGGCATCACCGACGCCTTTGCCGGCGTGGCGCACAGCGGTTCCATTTGCGTCTGCATCGATCACGACTATGCCGGCTTCATCAGCCTGCTCTCCCGTTTTCATGTTGCGGTGCTGCCCGCCGAGAACATCGTCGAGCGTCCCGCCGACCTGTTCCGCCCCGACCGCCTGAACGGCGATGGTCTGCGGCGCAACTTCGTCTTTATCACCGGGCCCAGCGCCACCGCTGACATGGGACCGCTGGTGCGCGGGGTTCACGGCCCGCATCGCCTGCACGTCATCGTGGTATAGCCATGGCCACACCTGCGCCAGCACCGGAGTCGCCGCGCGCCGTCGCCAACAAGAGCTCCAAGCGCACGCTGCTGGCCGCCATCCGCATGGCGCTGCGCGTCGAGAGTCCAGCGGTGCGCCGCAATACGCAGACTTTCAATCGCAACCGTTACGCGGCCACCAGCGCTCTGCCTGACTACGACCAGCTCAAGGACCGCACCCGCGCCATCAAGGAACGCGCCATCGCCGCCCTGCCGGAGTTGCTCGCCACCCTGGAAGCCAGCGTCAAGCGCAACGGCGGACACTTTTATCTGGCCAGGGATGCGCACGATGCCAATCACTACATCGCCGGCGTCTGCACCCGCGCCGGAGCCCGCCTGGTGGTGAAAGGGAAGAGCATGACCTCGGAAGAGGTCGGGCTGAACCACGTGCTGCAGGCGCAGGGAATTGAAGTCGCCGAGACCGATCTCGCCGAATTCATCCTGCAGGTTGCCGACGAGCAGCCCTCGCACATCATCGCGCCGGCCATTCACTACAGCCGCGAACGAATTACGGCACTGTTCAAGAGCCGCTTTAAGACCGACCTGCCACTCGATACAGGCGAAGAACTTACGCGCTTCGCTCGCGAGCACTTGCGGCAGAAGTTCCTGGCCGCCGACGCCGGCATTTCCGGCGCCAATCTGATTGCCGCGGACTCCGGATCCATCGCCCTGGTGGAGAGCGAGGGAAATATCCGCATGACGACGCTGCTCCCGCCGCTGCACATCGCCATCGCCGGCGTGGAGAAGGTGCTGCCGTCACGGGCCGACTTTGCGCCCTTCCTCGAGCTGCTCGCCGCCAGCGCCACCGGCCAGAGGCTGTCGTCCTACACCAGTATCATCACTCCCCCGTTGCACGCCGTGCCCGTGCTCACCAACAGCGACACCGCGCCGCGCCGCGAATTCCATCTCGTGCTGGTGGATAACGGCCGCATGAGCATGCGCCAGGACCCCGTGCTTCACGAGGCGCTTTACTGCATCCGCTGCAGCGCCTGCCTGAACTCGTGCGCCAATTTCCAGACTGTCGGCGGCCATGCTTTCGGCGGCGAGACCTACTCGGGAGGCATCGGCGGCTCCTGGGAGGCCGGCACTCGCGCGCTTGAGGCTGCGCGCTTCAGCGAGCTGTGCACCGGCTGCTCGCGCTGCGTTTCGCAATGTCCCGTTCGCATTGATATTCCGTTTCTCAACTCGACGTTGCGGCAACGGCTCAATCAACGCGACGCGGGCAATATTTCCCAACTGCTCTCGAGGTCGCTAGCGCACGACGGCGAAGTCGCACCCCTGCAAAAACTCTTTTTCGGACGCTACGACGCTTCTGGCCGATGGGGCTCGCTGCTGGCGCCGTTGTCAAACTGGATGAGCGCCATCCCCGGTGCCCGCGCGTTCATGGAAAAATTGGTTGGCCTGGATCGCCGCCGTGAGTTGCCGCCATTTGCAAGTCCAACGTTGGTGGAAGCGGCGAAAAATCGCGTGGCTGGGGTGTCGGACCCGAAAGCGAAAGCTGTCCTATTCGCCGACATCTTCACCAATTACGGCTCACCCTCGCGCGGCCTGGCAACACTCAAGGTGTTCCAATCGCTCGGCATTGACGTGGTGGTCAGCGACACCTGTGCCGACGGCCGTGCCGCCCTCTCCCAGGGACTGATCTCCACCGCCGCCAGCCAGGCGCGCCGTACCGCCGAATTGCTGCGCAAGTACATTGAAGACGGCCGCGACGTGGTCGTCATCGAGCCCAGCGTGCTGGCCATGTTCCGCCTCGATTACCGCCGCCTGCTGACCGATGCCGAAGGCCAGCTCCTGTTCGAGAGTCTTCGCGATCACAGCTTCGACGCCGTCGAGTACCTTTGGGCGTTCATGCAGGGAACCGGCCTGGACGCGGCGAAACTGTTCCCGGCCTCGCGCCACCCGCTCGGCACGCGCCTCTTCTATCACAGCCATTGCCAGCAGAAGACCGTGGGCAGCGCGGCTGCCACCGAGGCCCTGCTTCGAGCCGCCGGTTTTGACGTTGCCACCTCCAACGTCGAATGCTGCGGTATGGCCGGCAGCTTCGGGTACAAGAAAGAGTATTACGATCTCAGCCTGGCCGTGGGCCAGGACCTGTTCCAGCAGGTATCCGAAGCCGAGTCTGGCGGGGCGCGCGTGCTGGTGGCCACCGGAACCTCGTGCCACGAGCAACTCGCGTCCGGACTCAAACGCCAGGTGTTTTATCCGACCGAACTCCTCGCGGCCCTGCTCCCGCAGCTTGAGGGCTGATTTCGGTGCCGAAATGGGCGACCCGGAACGGAACACCACATGAGATAACTCCCATGCTTGCGGCTTTCCACTCGACAGACTATGATGCGCGACTGCACCTGTTCCGCGGCCCACTTTGGTTGTGTTTACTTCCAAATCTACAGGAGAGGGAATCGTGAGCACTCGCCACATTCGATCACTCTGCGTTGCTGTTGCCAGTTGCATTCTCTTCACCACTAGCTTCGTTTCCACGGCGTGGAGCCAGGACGAAATCAAGGTTGGCGTCATCTTCTCCATCACCGGCCGTGAAGCCAAGCCCGGCCAATATCAGAAGGAAGGCGTCGAGCTCGCCATCAAACAGATCAACGAGCAGGGCGGAGTGTTCGTGAAGAGCCTGAAGAAGAAGCTGCCCATTAAGGAAATCTTCTACGACGACGGCTCTGATCAGGCCAAGTCCGCCTCGCTTGCCGAGCGCGCCATGAGCTCTGACCAGGTCATCGCCGTTGTTGGCCCCTATTCCAGCGCTATCGGCGAGGCCCAATCGGTGATGCCCGACCGCTACAAGACGCCCTGGATCACGCCGGGCGCCGCCGCCTCCACCATCTTCGCCAAGGGTTACAAGTACACCTTTGGTAATCTCAGCCCGGTCAACCTCCTCGGCGAAACCACCGGCGAGTACCTCAAGTCGATGGTGGATTCCGGCAAGTTGAAAAAGGGACTGAAGATCGCCATCGCGGTGGAAAATACCGACCATGGCGTGGACTACGTCAATGGCATTGTTGACTGGGTCAAGAAAAATCCGGGCTACTTCTCGATTGTTTTTAATGAGAAGTTCGATCTCGGCTCGCCCGACTTCTCCGCCCTCCTGCAAAAGGTGAAGAACACCCACGCCGACATCTTCCTCTCCGACGCCCACCTGCAGGACTACATCACCATGCAGCGCCAGTACCTGCAAAACGGCATGTACCACCAGATGGTCAGCTACGGCGCCCGCGCTGCCGAGACTGACGCTCGCAAGGCGCTGGGTGACGGCATCAACTACATCTTTGCCGGAATCTGGTGGTCGAAAGACCTGCCCTACCCGCAGGTGAAAAAGTTCAACCAGGATTACAAGCAGTTCACCGGGCACGACCCGGATTCCTATTATCCGGCCACCGCCTACGATGCGGTGCGCATCCTGGTTCAGGCCATCGAGAAGGCCGGTTCGCTCAATAAGGATGCCATCCGCGACCAGCTTCACAAGATTGAGTTCAAGGGCGCCCTGACTCCCGGGCAGGTGGTGAAGTTCGCCGCCAATGGCCAGGCCCATCTACCCTATGTCATCGTTCAGGCCAAGCCCGGTGGTAAGGCGGACATCGTGTTTCCAAAGGACGCGGCCACGGGCGAATCCGTAGCCCCAATGCCGAAGAGATAACCATGGACCTGGCTGACTTTGCCAACCTGCTGGTGGCCGCGGTGCTGCTGGCGGGCATCTACGCCGTGATGTCGGTCGGTATGACGGTGATCTATGGCGTGATGAAGATCGTGAACCTCGCACATGCGGGGTTCATGATGCTGGGCGCCTATTTCGCGATGGAGCTGTTTGACCGTTTCCACCTCGATCCCATCCTGGCCGCGCTGGCCGTGTTTCCCCTCATGGTGATCGTGGGCATCTTCGTTCACTGGTTGCTGGTGCGCTGGCTGCCGCGTTCCGACCAGCCGACCCTGCCCTCGCTGCTGCTGATGTTTGGCCTCTGGCTCGTGCTCCAGAACCTGGGCTACCTGATTTGGGGCAATACCGACCGGTCCATCTTCACTCCCCGCACGCTCGATGTGATCCACCTCGGCCCGATCATCATTCCTACGATTCGCCTCTACGTTTTCGGCGCCGCCGCCGGGTGTGTGCTGCTGCTGGAATTGCTGCTCAACTGGACATGGTTCGGCCGCGCACTCCGGGCGCTGGTTCAAAACCGCTATGCCGGGCAAATTGTCGGGGTCAACGACCAGAGGGTCGCGGGCCTGACGTTCGGGATTGGCATTGGCTTTGCCGGACTTGCCGGCGCGCTGCTCGCCAGTTTGTACTCTTTCAATCCTGACTTCGGCCGGCCCTTCCTGATCCGCGCCTTCGTCATCATCGTGCTCGGCGGGCTGGAATCGGTTGGGGGCGTCGCCGTGGGCGCACTCGTGCTGTCTCTGGTCGAAAGTCTCAGCATCATCTGGCTACCTGCCGGCTACCAGCTTGCCATTTCCTTCGGCCTGCTGGTAGTCGTGCTGCTTGTCCTTCCCGGAGGCATCGCCAGTCTGCTCGGGAGAATCCGGCGGCTCGCATGAAACCAACACGGCGCTTGTGGCAACTGTTGCCGGCGTTGTTGCTCCTCGCCGTCCTGGCGCTTCTTCCTGCCTTCGGACTCCAGGCCAACGCTGTTCGTCTCCTGTTCATTACGTTCGTCTGGATCACGGCCAGTGTCGGGTGGAATATTCTCGGCGGTTATGCCGGGCAGGTCTCGTTTGGCTTCGCGGTGTTTTACGGCATCGGCGCCTACACCGCGGCCATCCTGATCGATGCCGTCCATCTGCACCCGTACGTTGCTTTTCTATGTGCGGGTGTGACGGCTGCGATCGCCTCGGTGCTGATCGGCTTGCCGACATTCCGTCTTCGCGGCCCCTATTTCGCCATCGCTACCATCGGGGTCAGCGAAACCGTGCGCGTGGTGGCCACCAACGTCGGATTTACCGGCGGCGCCAGCGGCTACCGGATTTCCGAACTCCGTCCCTTCAACCAGGCCGAGCATTATTACTCGGCCCTGGTCCTGGCCGCTGCCGCGGTCGCCATCTCGTACTGGATCGCCAATTCCAAGTTCGGGCTTGGCCTGGGCGCCATCAACCAGGATGAGGACGCCGCCGCCGATTCCGGCGTCAATCCTTTCACTTACAAGCTCAAGGCCCACGCCGTTGCCGCCGCCCTCACCGGCATGGCCGGCGGCTTGTTCGCCCGTTATGCCGCGTTCATTCATCCCAACGGCGTCTTTGCTTTTCAAACCAGCGTTCAGATCCTGCTCATGCCCGTCATCGGCGGGCTGGGCACGGTTTGGGGCGGCGTGATCGGCGGCGGTGTTGTCGGCATCATTGAGGAAGAGATCGTCGCCCGCTTTCCCCAGGCTCACCTGCTCCTCTATGGAGGGCTGCTGATCGTGATCGTGCTGGTTGAGCCGGGGGGAATTCTGGGCGCGCTTCGCAATCTCATTCGCAGGATCAGGAGGATCCGTGACCGCCGAGCAGACAAACGGGCTGCCAATACTTCAGGTAAATCATCTGACGAAGTTCTTTGGGGGGTTGGCAGCGGTCCGGGACGTTAGTTTTGAAGTCCGCCGCGGACAGATCTTCGGCTTCATCGGCCCCAACGGCGCCGGCAAGACCACGCTCTTCAACATGATCGCCGGCACCTACAAGCCGACCTCCGGCCAGGTGCTGTGCCGCGGCAGGGACGTGACTGGGCTGCGCTCCTTCCATCTCGTGCAGGAAGGCATTGCCCGCACCCACCAGATCGTGCGCCCGTTCCGCACCATGACCGTGCTGCAAAACGTGCAGGTCGGCGCTTCTTTCGGCCGTCAATCCGCCGACCATAAACTCCCGCCCGAAGTCGCCATGGAAGTCCTGCGCAACGTCGGCCTGCAAGATCAAGCTGAAACTCCGGCTTACGTGCTCTCGGTCGGCAACCAGAAAAAGCTCGAAGTGGCGCGCGCCCTTGCCACCAGCCCGGAAATCCTGCTCTGCGACGAAATCTGCGGCGGCCTCACCCACGCCGAGACCGCCGCCATGCTCGACCTGCTGCGCCAGATTCGCGACGTCGGAACCACCATCATGTATGTCGAGCACGACGTCAAAGCGATTACCGCCGTGTGCGACCGCATTCTCGTCCTCAATTACGGCGAGAAACTTGCCGAAGGCACGTCCGAGCAGATCCAACTGGATCCCGCCGTGATCGAGGCGTATCTCGGCGTTGCCCCGAAAGGCTGGGACAATGCCTGACGCCTCGGCCAACAATGTCCTGCTCTCCATTGAGCGCCTCGCGGCCGGCTACGGCGCGGTGCAGGTCTTGTGGGACGTTTCCTTGTCGGTGCCGCGCGGCGAGATCGTCACCATGATCGGCTCCAATGGCGCCGGCAAAACCACCACCTTGAACGCGGTGATCGGCGTCCTGAAGATCAAGAGCGGCCGCATTGTTTTCAAAGGTGAGGACATCACCGCCCTGCCGCCGCACGAGCGCGTCAAGCGCCACATCAGCCTCGTCCCCGAAGGCCGCCAGCTTTGGCCGCGCATGACGGTGGAAGACAACCTCCTCATGGGCGCCTTTCCGCCCAACCTGCGCCGCGGCGCCCACAAGGGCCTCACCCGCGTTTACGATCTCTTCCCTCGCCTCAAGGAGCGCCGCGGGCAACTTGCCGGCACGTTGTCCGGCGGCGAGCAGCAGATGTGCGCCGTCGGACGCGGCCTCATGGGTGAACCCGAACTGCTGATGCTCGACGAACCCTCGCTCGGCCTCGCCCCCAAGCTGGTGGACGAAATCTTCGGCCACGTTGAGCAAATCCGCAAGGAGGGTGTCACCATTCTCCTGGTCGCCCAGAACGTCAGCTACGCGCTGCAAATGTCGGAAACGGCCTACCTCATGGAGACGGGGCGTATCACGCTGTCCGGCAGCAGCAAGTCGCTGATCAACAACAAATACATTCGCGATGCCTACGTGGGGAAGAGCTAGCGCGCCGCCCCGATCCGGTGATCGAAACGCAAATGGGTGCAAGTGGGTGCCCCACATCTGCCCGCACTTGGCAGATGTGGGTCTGTCCGCCCCTTGTTCGAGACGGTCATGGCAGCCCGCGCATCCAAACCAAGCAAATGGACTTCCGCGAACATGCCGGCGTGACCGGCGGGGCACTGCAGCGATGGTTCATCGCCCAACTGCAGGACTCGGCCGCGGTGGCATGTCTATGGCTGATCGGCCTGCTGATCATCCGCGTTCCGTGGGCGCCGCTGTGGGCGGTGCTGGCCGCCATCCTGCAGTTCATTCCTCATCTTGGGCCGGTCATGGCGCTGGCTGGACCGGCGGTCGCGGCCGTGGTCAGCGGCGGCATCATGCGCCTGCTCTATGTGTTCATCCTTTACGCCGTCGTCGCCGTGACCGATGGACTTGTGCTGCAGCCCTACCTGATGCGCCGCACCGCCAAGGTGCCGATCTGGGCTTCCATCCTGGCGCCCATCGTCCTGGGAATGATCTTCAGCTTCTGGGGTGTGTTGCTGGCCGCGCCGTTGCTGGCAGTCCTGTATGCGTACCGGTCTCGGCACAAGCAAGGAGCCGGCCAACCCGAAATTGAGATTTTGCCGCCGCTGCGGTGATACTGCCCACCCGCTGGCAACTGCCTGATTCCGCCGTTTCCCGCGTGCTATAATCCCCGATTGCTGCAGTGTTTTTGGGCGTCCTAGTGCGCCGGGGCATAATCGTGCCCACTTCTTTTTTCATCGAGGTCTCTCATGTCTGGCCATTCAAAATGGGCCACCATCAAGCACAAGAAGGGCGCGCTGGATGCCAAGCGCGGCAAGATTTTCACCCGTCTGATCCGCGAAATTGCCATGGCGGCGAAGTCGGGCGGCGATCCCGACAAGAATCCGCGCCTGCGCAAGGCCATCCTCGACGCCAAAGCCGAAAACATGCCGGCCGACAACATCAAGCGCGCCATTCAGCGCGGCACCGGCGAATTACCCGGCGTTACCTACGAAGAATTCAACCTGGAAGGCTACGGCCCTGGCGGGGTTGCCGTGTTGTTGGATCTCTCCACCGATAACCGCAACCGCACCGTCAGCGAGATCCGCCACGCCTTCGCCAAGTTCGGCGGCAACCTCGGCGAAGCCGGGTCGGTGGCATGGATGTTCCACAAGAAGGGCGATATCGTGGTGCCCAAGCCGGCGGCCAAGGAAGACGACCTGATGAACATCGTGCTGGAAGCCGGCGGCGAGGACCTGAAGGACGACGGCGAGACCTGGGAGATCATCACCGATCCGCACGCCTTCGACACGGTGCTGGAGGCGGTGAAGAAGGCGAAGATCACCCCGACCGCATCGGAAATTGCCATGATCCCGCAGAACTACATCAAACTGGAAGGCTCGCAGGCCACCACCATGATCCGCCTGGTGGAGGCTCTGGAAGAGCTCGACGACGTGCAGCACGTCTGGTCGAATTTCGATGTGGACCTGAAGCAGTTGGAGGAAGTGGCGAGCTAGTTTCGAGTTTCAGCAGAGTTGAGAGTTTATAGCCCGGCCGCCCTCGGCCGGGTTTTCGTTTGTAAGTTCCCACTGTCCCGGGGACGCACCGTCGTCAATCGGCAATCGACAATCGAAAATCGACAATTCCTTTCATTCCCTGTTACATTCCTCAGACTCGGGAAGGGAACATGAAAAAACTGATTGCGGTGGTGGTGCTGCTGAGCGCGGCGGCCGTGGCGCAGGACAATCCGTTGCGCCGGCCGGTGTGGGAGCTTGGGCCATGGTTCGGAGGAGGCACCGGGCTTGGCCAAGCCTCGGAATTCAAGTTCATCAACGGCGGCCTGCGCATCGGACGCGTGCTCACCGGCGAATTGGGCAGCGGCCGCATGCGCGGTACCTTTGAATGGGCCGCCGACATCATGCCGGTGTATGAGGTCCGGCAATCGGCGCTCTACACCTCCGGGCCGCAGCAGTGGATCTACAGCTTCGCCGCCAATCCGGTGGTACTGAAATACAACTGGACCGGCGGCAACCGGGTCGTGCCTTACCTCGCGGCGGAAGGCGGTTTGCTTTTCAGCTCCAAGGAAATACCGCCGGGCGACACCTCGCGGGTGAACTTCATGCCCGGCGGCGCCTTCGGCTTTTACTTCCTGCGCAGCAACCGGCAGGCGGTGGATTTGTCGGTGCACATCACGCACATCTCCAATGCCAGCCTCGCCGACCACAACCCGGGCATCAACGCGACCATACAGTTCCGCGTGGGATACACATGGTTCAAGTAGTGGCCTGCGATTCCCGCCGCGCCGCCGCTTCAGCGCGTCTGCTGCCAAACGCTTTCTGAAATTTTCAACACGAGTGTGAAAAAGCGTGTGCAAATCACCCGCTTTAGACTCGCAAGTCAAGGATTGACGCTTCGTTTAGCAAACTGCACACCTGCGTGGGCGAAGAAAAAATTTGTTTGCCATCGCTGACCAGCTTATTGTTAATCGCTAATTGCTAATCGCTAATTGCTAATTGCTGATCGCCGCTTTCCTGCTACGCTGGCGCGGTGAAGACCCGCATTGACAAGCTCCTGGTGGAGCGCGGCCTCGTGCCCTCGCGCGAACGCGCGCAGGCATTGATCCTGGCGGGCAAAGTGCTGGTCAACGAGCAGAAGGTGGAGAAAGCGGGAGCAGGGGTTGAACAAGATGCTGTCATCCGCCTGCTGGGCGAGGACATGCGCTACGTCAGCCGGGGCGGACTCAAGCTGGAGCGTGCCCTCGATCACTGGCACATTGATGTTCGCGGCCGCATCTGCATGGACATCGGCGCCTCCACCGGCGGTTTCACCGATTGCCTGCTGCAGCACGACGCCGCGCGCGTCATCGCCGTGGATACCGGCTACGGCCAGATTGATCTCCGGCTCCGCAACCATCCTCGCGTCCGTCTGCTGGAAAAGACCAACGCCCGTTACTTGCGGCGCGAGGACGTGGCCGAAGCGGTGGAGTTCGTCGCCATGGATGTTTCGTTTATCTCCGCCACCCTGGTGCTGCCGGCGGTGATCGCAGCCGCCGGCGACAAGCTCGGCGGCATCGTGGTCCTGGTGAAACCGCAGTTCGAAGTCGGCAGGGAACGGGTCGGAAAGGGCGGCATCGTGCGCGACCCCGTGGCGCAGCAGGCCGCGGCCGATACGGTGCGCAAGGCCCTGGCGGACCTGGGCTGGCGCATCACCGGCGTGATCGAGTCGCCCATTCTGGGCGCTCACGGCAACCGCGAATTTCTCCTCTACGCCGAACGCTAGCCCGTTTCCGCCGCCAGCCTGTACAATCCCCGATTGCCCCATGAAGATCGCCGCCATCGTTTCCAAGCCGGAGAAACCGGAACTCGAAGAACTGGTTCCGAGAGTGCTGCGCTGGTTCCAGGAGCACGGCTACGAGCGCGTTTGGCTCGACCGCGAAACCGCGGCCTACTTGCCGGCAGCCGAGGCGGTGGAACGCGACGAACTTGCCGGGAAGAAGCCCGAATTCGTCCTTGTGCTCGGCGGCGACGGCACCCTGCTTTCGGCGGCGCGTGCGGTTGCGCTGGCCAACATCCCCATCCTCGGCGTCAATCTCGGCTCGCTCGGTTTTCTCACCGAGGTCCCGCTCGATGAGCTCTGGGAGACTCTCGAAGCCGTTGACCAGCACCGCTGTGCCCACGAAACCCGCAACATGCTGAACTGCCGGTTGATGCGCGACGGAAAAATGGTGGCGAACTACGACTCCCTCAACGACGCGGTGGTCAATAAGAGCGCCATCTCGCGGCTGGTGAGTTTCGATCTCTATCTCGATACCGTCTTCGTGTCCAATTACAAGGCCGACGGCGTCATCATTTCCACCCCCACGGGATCCACCGCGTACGCGCTGGCCGCCGGAGGGCCCATCCTCATGCCCTCCGTGGATGCGATGGTGATTGTGCCCGTCTGCCCGCATTCGCTCACCCACCGGCCGCTGGTGGTGAAGGACACGGTCGAGATCGAGATCGTCGTCAAGAGCGCGGGCGAGGAGGCATACCTCAGCATTGATGGCCAGGTCGGCGTCCCGCTCGCCGATGAGGACCGCGTCGTCTGCCACAAGTCCGCCTACCACACCACTCTGCTGCGCATGCGCAAGACCTTTTTCGACGTGCTGCGGAACAAGTTGAAAATGGGCATACGGTGAGTTAGGGCCGTGCTCGAATGGTCCGGACCAAAGAGTAATGCGTGTGCGGGAAGCGCCGGGCTTCCTAAAACCTAAAATCTAAAGCCTAAAGCCTCTCATTCCTCAACAACTCCACAACCGTTTCCCGCTTCCGGATCACGCGCGCCTTCTTTCCCTCCACCAGCACCTCTGCCGCGCGCGGCCGCGTGTTGTAGTTGGAAGAGATGGACATCCCGTACGCCCCGGTGTCGAGGATCGCCAGCAGCCCGCCTTCCTCTACCGGCGGCAGGGCGCGGTCGCGGGCGAAGAAATCGCCGGTCTCGCAGATCGGCCCGACCACGTCCACAATGTCGCGCTCTTGCACTCGCGTGCGTTCCACCGGAACAATCTCGTGGTGAGCGCCATACAGGGCGGGGCGGATCAAGTCATTCATCGCGGCATCCACCACGACGAACGACTTTCCGTTGTTCGATTTGCGGTAGAGCACGCGCACCAGCAGCGCGCCCGCCGGACCCACGATCGCGCGCCCCGGCTCCAGCAGCAGATGCACTCCTGACCGGCGCAGCGGACGTGTCACGGCCCGGGCAAAGTCCCGCGCATGCTCGGCAAATTCCGGCAATTCCTGCGCGTCGTAGCGGATGCCCAGTCCGCCGCCGGCATCCACGTAGCGGATGCGATGTCCGTCGCTCTTCAGCGCGCGCACCAGTTCGGCCACGCGCTCCATCGCCATCCCGAACGGTTCCACGCTGGTGATCTGCGACCCGATATGCACGCTGACGCCCGCCACCTCCAGCCATTTTTCCTGCGCGGCCCGCTCGTACAGGCGCCGCGCGGCATCAATCGGCACTCCGAATTTGTGTTGATGCAGCCCGGTGGCGATGTAGGGGTGCGTTTCCGCGGGAACGTCGGGATTGACTCGAAAAGCCAGCCGCGCCGTCTTCTTCAGGCGCGCACAACGTTGCGCCAACGCCGCCATCTCGCTTTCGCTTTCCACGTTGAACATCAGGATGCCGGCGCGCAGCGCGGCATCCATCTCCTCCGCCGTCATGCCCACCCCCGAGAACACCACGCGCCTGGCCGCTGTTCTGGCGGCGCGCAGCACGCGCCGCAACTCGCCGCCTGAGACCACGTCGAAGCCGCAGCCCAGGCCGGCCAGCATTTTCAGCAGCGCCAGGTTGGAATTCGCCTTGACGGAATAGCAGACGGTGTGCGGAAACCCGCGGAACGCGCGGTCGAAGGTGCGGTAGCGGTCGCGGATGGTCGTCGCCGAATAAACGTACAGCGGCGTGCCGTGCTTCTGCGCCAGCTCGGGCAGCGGCGCGCGCTCGCAGTGCAGCACGTCCCGGCGATACACGAATGCGGGCGGTCGCCCCTCGGGCACGGCGCTCTTGCTCATTTCTTTTTGCCGGACTGCCGCAGGACCTTGAGCACGACCACGGTCTGGTCGTCGTACGGGCTCTCGCCCGCCGTAAATTCGCCCACGGCCGCGAAGATTGCGGTCACGATGTCGTCGGCACTGCGCTCGCAGTTGGCCTCGATCACCTTCACCAGCCGCGTGCCCCCGAACATGTCGCCCTCCCGGTTCTGCGCGTCGAGCACGCCGTCGCTGAAGAAGACGAACACATCGCCGGGATTCGCCCGGTAAGTCACCTCGTCGTACTGGGGGTCGTCGAACAAGCCGAGCGGCAGGCCCACGCTCTCCACTCGCTCGACGCGGCCGTTATGGCAGTACAAGGGCCGCGGCAGCCCGGAGTTGGCCACGCGCAGCTGTCGGCAATGATCGTCCCACAGCGCATACGCCACCGAGATGTATTGTCCGTCGATACGGCGTGCGGACAGCGACTGGTTCAGCAGCGACAGCATCTCGGCTGCGCCCGGCCGCGAACTGGCGTGCGACCGCAGAAACCCGCTGGCCAGCGCGGCATATAACGCGGCGGGAGCGCCCTTGCCGCTCACGTCGCCAATCGCGATGCCAAGATTCGGATTGCGCTCCTCGCCGCGCTTACGGCCCTGCGCGCGCCGCTCGTATGGCAGGAAGTCGTACAGGTCGCCGCCGATCTCGCGCGCGGGTACGAACTTCGCCGCCAGCTCCGCATTCCCAATCACCGGGCAGCATTGCGGCAGCAACCGGAACTGGAGTTCGTGCGCCAGTGCCAGGTCCTTCTGCAGCCGGCGTTCCTGCCGCGCCACGTGCTCGTAGAGCCGCGCATTCTCGATCGCGATCGCCACCTGCGCCGCCAGCGTCGTCATGGTGCGCACGTGGTCTTCGGTAAAATAGCCGCGCCGCGTGTGCTCGATGTCGAGCACCCCAATCACCTTGTCCTTGTAGATCAGCGGCACGCACAGCTCCGAGCGCGTCTCCGGGTTGGCGTTGATATAGCGCGGGTCCTTGCCGACGTCGCCCACCAGCACCGGCTCTTTGTGCTGCGCGGAGTAACCGACCAGGCCCTTGCCGAGGGGGATGTCGTGCTTGATCTGCACCGACTCGTTGAAGCGCAGCGAGAACCGGTGCTCCAGGATTGCGCGCGCCGGGTCCACCAGCAGCACGCTGAACATCTGGTAGTCAATCAGCCGCGTTACCGCCT
The DNA here is from genome assembly GCA_020072845.1 of Terriglobia bacterium. Classification (NCBI taxonomy): domain Bacteria; kingdom Pseudomonadati; phylum Acidobacteriota; class Terriglobia; species Terriglobia bacterium. The sequence goes on along the minus strand of JAIQGF010000014.1, from coordinate 85,945 downwards.
CGCCGACGCGCTGCAGCAACTGGTCGAGGTTGAGAATCGACGTCAGGTCCCGGCTGATTTCATTCAGCACCGCCAGCGTCTTCGCCTGCCGCGAGGTGCGCGTGTACAGCCGCGCATTTTCGATTCCGATGGCAATGCGCGACGCGACCAGCGAGAGAAGCCGCTTGTGATCTTCGGTAAAATACCCCGGCTGCGGCGCTTCGATGTCAATGACTCCAATGACGCGGTTCTTGATAATCAGCGGCACCGCCAGCTCGGAGCGCACCTGGGGCAGCGTCTCGATGTAGTGCGGTGCCTTCAGAACGTCGTTGACCAGCACCGGCTCGCGGCGCTGCGCGGCCAGCCCAGTCACGCCTTCGCCCACCTTGATCCGGCAGCGCTCAATCGCCTCCGGCGGATGCCCGATCGAAAACCGGATGCGCATCTCCTGCGTTTTCTCGTTCAGCAGCATGATGGCGAAATGCTCGTACTCAATGACCCGGCGCACCAGTTCCGCAACCCGCCGCAGGATGGTGTTGAGGTCGAGCGTGGTGTTCACCACGTCGGCCACTTCCAGCAGCAGCGAGTCAACCTGCACGGGCACGGTCTGGGTCGCGGTTGTGGTCATGGTTCGAGGCATCGTAGTCATGGTCTGGGCCGTTAGGATTGGATGATATCAGGCGGGTCCCAGCTTCAGCAGCGGCGGTTCAGCGACTAGTGCGGAGTCGGAGTTGAACGGGAAGACCCTCAACCGATTTGATTCTTTCTGACGACCGGCGACCGGCGACTGGCGACTGACGACTGGTTTAGTACGGCGCCCCCAATTTCCGGCAAATCGCCACCGAGGCGCTCGCCCCGATCCTATCCGCGCCGGCCGCCACCATGGCCATCATCTGATCGGCCGTGCGGATCCCGCCCGCCGCCTTCACTCCCGCCAGATTGCCCACCGTCGCGCGCATCAGCGCAACATCCTCCACCGTCGCGCCGCCCGACGAGAACCCGGTGGAGGTCTTCACGAAATCCGCTCCCGCGGCCAGGCTCAGCTCGCTGGCGGCGATTTTCTCTTCTCGCGTCAGCAGCACATTCTCAAAGATGACCTTCAGCAGCCCGCCGGCATCGTGCGTGACCTCGGCAAGGGCGCGGATGTCGTTCTCCACCCGCGCGTGGTCGCCCGACTTCATCGCGCCCACGTTCATCACCATGTCAATTTCATCGGCCCCCAGCCGCAGCGCTTCCACCGTCTCGAAGCGCTTCGCGCTGGTCAGCGTTGCTCCCAGTGGGAACCCCACGACGGTGCACACCTTCACCGGCGTGGGCCGCAGGATGGCGGCGCAAACCGGGATCCAGTACGCGTTCACGCACACCGAGGCGAAGTCGAAGCGCGCCGCCTCGCGGCAAAGCTTTTCGATCTGCTCGCGCGAGGCTTCCGGCTTCAGCAGCGTGTGATCGATCATGCGGGCAGCCGCCTGCCAGCTCATGGCCGGTGCTGCCTGGGATACCAGGGTCGCCATAGGAAAGGTTGATTTTACTGGATTTTGCGCGGCGCCATGGTGAAGGAATTCACCCGGCACTGGAGCCCGTGCGCGACCTGATATGCTGATGCGCGGTACATCGCATGATCAATTGGCACCCGCGCCTGAGCACCATCGCGTTCGCGCTCCTGATTATGCTCGTCTTCTCGGCCTGCAATCGAGACAGCTCCGTCAGCGCCTCCCCCGCCGAACCCGCGCCCAAACCCGCTTCGGTGCCCGCCGGCGCTTCGCTACCGCATGCTGACGGACAGCGCGCGCTGCAATATACGCGCGAGGTCGTCGCCTTCGGCCCGCGCTATGTCGGCAGCCCCGGCCACGCCCAAACCGAGGCGTATTTGCGCAAGGAACTCAGCGGCGACAACCTCCAGGAAGACACCTTCACCGCCTCCACCCCCGCCGGCAGCCTCCGCATGACCAACTTCATCGCCAAGTTCCCGGGCAAAAAGGACGGACTGATCGTCGTCACCGGCCACTACGACACCCTCTACGGACGCAAAGATTTCGTCGGCGCCAACGATGGCGGCTCTTCCACCGGCCTGCTGCTGGAACTCGCCCGCCAACTCCGCGGCAAGCAACTTGACGGCTACAGTGTCTGGCTGGTCTGGTTTGACGGCGAGGAGGCCATCCGGCAGTGGTCGCCCACGGATTCCACCTACGGCAGCAGGCATCTGGCCACGAAGTGGGCGAACGACGGCACGCTCAAGAAGATCCAGGCCTTCCTGCTGCTCGATATGATCGGCGACGCCGACCTCAACGTCGAGCGCGATGCCAATTCAACTCCGTGGCTGCAAGACGTGATCTACAAGGCCGCGACCGAACTCGGCTATGCACCGCACTTTTTTGGCCGCCCAAACCAGATCGAAGACGACCACCTGCCGTTCGCCCGCGCCGGCGTCCCCGTGGCTGACCTCATAGATCTGAACTACGGTCCCAACAATTCTTACTGGCACACGCCCCAGGACACGCTGGACAAACTGAGCCCGCAGAGCCTGGAAATTGTGGGAAGTCTAGTGCTGCAGACGATCAGCCTGCTGAACCCGAACTGAGAGGGTCACCACCGAGACACAGAGGACACCGAGACCCACCGAGAATTTCTGTTCGTGTTCCTTGAAGTAGATTCCTCGGTGTATCTCGGTGAACTCGGCGCCTCGGTGGTGAATCGCGCTACGCGGCGTGTTGCTCCTTGCGTCAACAGGATGGCCCGAACCGGTCTTTCCGCCCGTCAACCTTGAGGGCTGGCTCTTTCGCGCGATTTCATTTTTAATGCCAAATTGTCGCCGGTCACCGGATTACGATGGCAGCACCGCCATCGACCATCGACCGTCGACCGACGACCGTGAACCATCTCACCTTCTGGATCGCGTTTAATACTTTCGTAGTGCTGATGCTGGTGCTGGACCTGGCGGTCTTCCACCGCAAGCCGCACGCCATCCGTTTTCGCGAGGCGCTCGGCTTCAGCATCATGTGGGTGGCGATGGCGGCGGCGTTCGCGGTCCTCGTCTTTTATTGGCGCGGGCGCGCCACGGCGCTGGAATTCGTCACCGGCTACCTGGTCGAGGAATCGCTCAGCGTCGACAATCTCTTTGTCTTTCTTCTGATCTTCCGTTATTTCCGCGTGCCCTCGCATTACCAGCACAAAGTCTTGTTCTGGGGAATCCTGGGCGCGCTCATCATGCGCGGCGCCTTCATCCTCGCCGGGGTCACGCTCATTCGCCGCTTTCACTGGATCATCTACGTCTTCGGCGCCTTCCTCATCTACACCGGCGCGCGCCTGTTTCGCGAGCAGGAGCAAGAAATCCACCCCGAACATAACCCCGTCCTGAGAATGTTCCGGCGCTGGGTGCCGGTCACGCCCGACTACGTCGGCGGGCGCTTCACCGTCCGCCAACCGGGCCTGTTCGCAACGCCCCTGCTGCTGGTGCTCATCGTGGTCGAAACCACCGACGTTCTCTTCGCCGCCGACTCCATTCCCGCCGTGCTGGCCATCACCCGCGACCCGTTCATCGTCTACACCTCAAACGTCTTTGCCATCCTCGGCCTGCGCTCCCTCTATTTCGCGCTCGCCGGCATGATGGAAGCCTTCCACTTTCTCCATTACGGCCTCTCCGCCATCCTCATCTTCATCGGCATGAAAATGCTGCTCTCCAGCTATTACCCCATCCCCACCGAATACGCGCTCATCACGGTCGGCCTGGTCTTGCTGACCTCGGTTGTCGCCTCGCTCCTCATCGCGCCTAAAGAGAACCGCCCAAAGCCTGAAGCCTAAGGCCCGAAGCCTGAAGCCTGAAGCCTGAAGCCCGCTTTACCACACCCTGCATTTCTCAGCCGGCGCCATGGGCGCGCCCGTCTTGCAGTGGAACGCCTCCTGAAACTCCGGCATGTTGCGCACCACGCCGTTGGTGCGATGCTTCGGCGGCGAGTGCGGATCGGTCATCGCCCGCATGCGCATCACCTCCGGACGCTGGTTGCTGCACCAGCTCTGCCCATAGCCGATGAAGAACCGCTGCTCCGGCGTCAGTGCCTCAACCGGCGGCAGCTTCTGCCCGCGTGTTTCCTCGCGCCACGCCATGTACGCCAGGATCAGTCCGCCGATGTCGGCCACGTCCTCGCCCAGCGTCAGCTTGCTGTTGATCTTGATCTCGTCCACGATCGTGTACTGCGCGTACTGGTCGGCCACGCACTGCGCCCGCCGCTCGAATTCCTTCGCATCCTGAGACTGCCACCAGTCGCGCAGGTTTCCTTCGGCATCGAACTGCCGGCCCTGATCGTCGAAGCCGTGCGTCAGCTCGTGCCCGATGGTGCCGCCGGTGTCGCCGTAATTGGGCGCGTCGTCCATCTTGGGATCGAACAGCGGCGGCTGCAAAATCCCGGCAGGGAAGTTGATGCTGTTGTTCTGCGGATCGTAGTACGCGTTCACCGTCGGCGTGGTGATGTACCACTCCGTCCGGTCCACCGGCTTTCCGATCTTGCGCAACTGCCGCATGAACTCAAACGCATTCGCCCGCTCGCCGTTGCCCAGCGCGTCGCCGCGTGCGATCTTCAATGCCGCGTAGTCGCGCCACTTGTCCGGATATCCAACCTTGTTGACCACCGTGTGCAGCTTGGTGAGCGCCTGCTGTTTCGTCGGCTCGCTCATCCAGCTCAACTGCCGGATGTCGCGCGCCATCGCCTGTTCGATCTGCTGCACCATCGTCAGCGTGCGCTGCTTGGCCTGCGCGCTGAACGCGACCTCCACGTACGCCTGCCCCAGCGCCTCACCCAGCGCGCGGTCGGTGAAGCGCACGCACCGCTTCCACCGCGCCTGCAGCTCGCGCGCGCCTGTCAGTGTCCGGCTGTAGAAGTTAAAGTCCTCCTCCACGAACGGAGACGCCAGCCAGCGCGTCTGCGCGTGCACCAGGTGCCACCGCAAGTATCCCTGCAACGCCGCCGGCTCTTCGCTGGCGATCACGGCGTCCATGGCCTTGACGAAATCTGGCGACACCACGTTCAGCGACTTCACGCCCGACAAGCCGTAGGCGCCGAAATAGCGGTCCCACGGGAATGCCGGGCTCAACGCCTGCAGTTCCTGCCGCGACATGCGGTGATAGGTCGCCTTGGGATCGCGCCGCTCGACTCGCGTCATCGAACCTTTCGCCAGCGCGGTTTCAATTCGCATCACCGCCTGCGCGTCCGCCGCCGCCGCAGGCCCTGTCTCCCCCGCAAGCTCGAGCATCTTTTGCACGTGCGCCACGTATTTCGCGCGAAGCTCCTGCGACTTCGCATCATCTTTCAGGTAGTAATCCCGGTCGGGTAGCCCCAGCCCGCCCTGGTCCACCTCCGCAATCACCTCCGCGGAATTCTTCGCGTCCTGCGTCGAGCCGAACCGGAACAGCGGCGCCTGCCCAAAATAAATACCGATGTCCTCCGGATGCGCGCGCGCCAGGTAATCCGCCAGATCTCCCTTGGTGCGCACCGCCGCAATGCGATCGAGATCAACCTGCAGCGCGCCGGCGCCGGTCGCGTTCACCGCTTTCTCATCCATGCACGACGCGTAGAAATCCCCGATCTTCTGCTGGATGGGCCCGCGGTGCGGATCCGGCGCCGCTGCTTTTTCCAGAATCAGCCGCAATACCTGGCGATTCTCCTCTTGCAGCTTTGCCGTCAAGCTCCACGACGACTGGTCCGCCGGAATCGGGTTCTTCTGCTGCCACCCGCCGCACGCGTATGCATAAAAATCCACGCACGGGTCCACGCTTTTGTCCATCGCCGTCACGTCAAGCCCCGGCGTGTACGACGCGGGGATGCTATTCGCTGTTTCTGCTGGTTTTGGCGCTGGATGCTGCGTGGCGGGCGCCGACTGCTGAGCGATCGCCATTGGGGCGCAGGCCGCACAGAAGCAAAGGTGGAGCAGAAGTACGGAAACAGCTCTCGATAAGTGCACGAGAATGTCCTCGCGAATTGAAGTCTGTCGCGTGAGCGACGGGTAAAAGTAGCCCGGCACTTCAGTGCCGGGAAGGCATCAGCAAGTTACGGTCAAGTCCCGTAGGTGTCTGCGTCATCGCCGTGCCGCGCCGCTGGCGCTCACGCTTTTTGGTCCACTTTACCCAGCGCTGCCGCGCTGGGCTAACGAATTTCGGCCGCTGGCGCTCACGCTTTTTGGTCCACTTTACCCAGCGCTGCCGCGCTGGGCTAACGAATTTCGCCGCTCCGCGGCTGGTTTCGGTTCGCTTTTGGACCACTGCAACGCGCGAAATCGAGCTATGACACAGACACCGTAGGGACGGCTGAATTGTGCGGGAAAACTTACTCAAATCTTATGCTGTCGCCCTTGACCACCGAATGCTTCCTGAACTTGACATCGTTGTGCAGCGGAAAATCCGTGCGATACTGCGCTCCCCGGCTTTCCTCCCGTGCCAGCGCCGAGCGCGCAATCAAAAGCGCAACCTCATGGATATTCGCGGCTTCGCACGCCGCCCGATGCATCTCCTGCGGCCATCCGCCCCGCAGCTTTTCCAATTCGTGAATCGCATGCCGGAGCTGCGATCCGCTGCGCACGATCCCCACCTCGCGCCACATCAGGTCCTGGATCTGTTGCACCACATCGGCGGCTGAAGCCGTCCCGCCCGCGCCTCCCGCGTCACCCGCGACGTGTTCCGCAGCGGAGTGGTGCCCGCGCCGCTCTTCCCGCATCGCCTTCGCCGCGCGTGCGCCGTACACCAGCCCTTCGAGCAGGGAATTGCTCGCCAGACGGTTGGCGCCGTGCACCCCGGTGCACGCCGCCTCGCCCGCCGCGAACAGCCCGCGCAGGTTGGTTTTGCCGTCCAGGTCGGTGCGCACGCCGCCCATGGCGTAGTGCGCCGCCGGACGAATCGGCACCAGGTCGGTGGTGATGTCCACGTTGTAATCCAGGCAGGTCTTGTAAATCCGTGGGAAGCGGCTCTCCAGCTTTTTCGCATTCAGGTGCGTCAGGTCGAGATACACCACCGCGTGCGGCGACTTCACCAGTTCCATCTCGTGCGCAATCGCCCGCGCCACCACGTCCCGTGGGGCCAATTCCGCCATGTCGTGGTACTTCGGCATGAAGCGTGCCAGCTCCATGTTGCGCAGGTAAGCTCCCTCTCCGCGCAGCGCCTCCGACAGCAGGAATCGCGGCGCTCCCGGCACGTACAGCGCCGTTGGATGGAACTGCACGAACTCCATGTCGCTGATCTCCGCCCCCGCCCGGTACGCCATGGCCACGCCGTCCCCGGTCGCCACGCCGGGATTGGTCGTCTCGCGATAGACCTGGCCTAACCCTCCAGTGGCCAGCAGCACCGCCGACGCGTGCACCTGCTTGCGCGCACCCTTCTCGTTCATCACGCTTAACCCGGTGACGCGTCCATCCTCGGTGCACAGCTCGGTTGCGAACTCGAACTCCAGCAGCGTGACATTTTTCAGCGCCTTGGTTTTCAGCCACAGCGCGCGCCCGATTTCGCGCCCCGTGGAATCCCCATGTGCGTGCAGGATGCGGTTGCGGCTGTGCGCTCCTTCGCGGGCGAATACCAGCTTGCTCCCATTGCGGTCGAACTCCGTGCCCCAGGCGATCAGCTCCTCGATCCGCTCCGGCCCTTCCTCCACCAGCACCCGCGCCGCCGCCTCGTTGCACAGCCCGTCCCCCGCGTTCAGCGTGTCCTGCAGGTGCAGCCCGATCTCGTCTTCATCGCTCAGCGCCGCCGCGATCCCGCCTTGCGCGTACTGGGTTGCCGATTCGCTCAACTCGCGCTTGGCCAGCACCAGCACACGCCCGCCGGGCGCCAGATCGATGGCCGCGCGCAGCCCGGCAATCCCCGCTCCCACCACGATGAAATCGGTCTCACTGGGTACGGGTTTCATGGCCGCATGATGTTACATCTTCGCCCCTGCGATAGTCAGTATTACCGCCGAGTGACGCCACCGATCACTACCGATTAGGGACTACCGCCTGCCCAACTGCCGCGACCCGCGCCTCACCTCTGCGCTATCATGGCATCGTGCGGCAAGTCGAGGTTCAACTCCCCTCCCATCGCTACACGGCGACCATCGAATCGGGCCTGCTGAAGCGCGCCGGTGAGCTTCTCCGTGCCGCTCTGCCCGACCGCTCGCGCTACTTCATCATCACGGTTCCGCCGGTCAAGAAACACTGGGCCAAAACGCTCACCGCCTCCCTCGCCAAGGCTAAGCTCGCGCACACCGTCATCGAAATGCCCGACGGCGAGCGCGCCAAGACCCTGGAAACCGTTCGCGACCTCGCCACCAAGCTGGTACGCCGCGGCGCCGACCGCAAGTCCGCCGTCATCGCCCTCGGTGGCGGCGTTGTCGGCGACGTTGCCGCCTTTGTCGCATCCATTTACATGCGCGGCATCGACGTGGTGCAAATTCCCACCACCTTTCTGGCGCAGGTGGACGCCTCCATCGGCGGCAAAACCGGGGTGGACCTCCCCGAGGGAAAGAATCTTCTCGGCACCTTCCATCAACCGCGCGCCGTGCTCATTGATCCCGGCGTGCTCTCCACCGTCGCCCCGCGGGAATACCGCTCCGGCCTTTACGAAGCCCTGAAATGCGGCATCATTCGCCGCCCCGACATCTTCGACTTCATGGAGCAGAACCGCGAGCGCATCCTGCAGCGCGATCCCGCCGCGCTCGAGTGGCTGATCGCCGAATGTGTGCAAGTGAAGGCCGACGTGGTTGCCGCCGACGAGCGCGAAGCCGGCCTGCGCCGCATCCTCAATTTCGGCCACACCGTCGGCCACGCTCTGGAAGCCGAAACCGGTTACAAGCGCTTCCTGCATGGTGAAGCGGTCGCCTGGGGCATGGTCGCCGCTTCCATGATCTCCGCCGCCATGCAGAAGGCCGACTCCGAAACCGCGCGCCGCATCATCTCCTCCGTGCTCGCCTATGCCGCTTTGCCCAAGGTCGAGGCGCGCGGCAAGCGCATCGCCCGCCGCCTGGCGCACGATAAGAAGACCATGAACGGCATCGTCCACTTCATCCTCCCCCTCGAGGTCGGCAAGGTCGAAGTCGTTTCCGACGTCCCCGAGCGCGTCGTCATCCAGGCGGTCGAAGAACTCCGCCACCTCTCCCAGGCGTAGGCACCCTTACCTCCTCGCAATTAGGCTTGGTCCGAATTAGACCTTTCGAGAAGGGCACGGCGTCTCGGGCAAAATATCTTCTCGTCATTTCGAGTCGAGGAACCTGCTTTTTCGGTTGCCCCACCCTTGTCTCGCCGCGATGGAGCTTGCGCTGACGCAGTCGCCGGGGCGAGACAGGGTGGGGATGTTCCTGACGACTGAAGACTGACGACTGAAGACTGTCCTCTGTGGTTAACTAAACCCATGGCGGATTCCCCCAAGCCCGTCGTCGGCGCCACCCCCGAAGGCGCGCAGGACCGCCGGCAGGCCGCCGCCGCGGTGCGCGACATGTTCACCTCCATCGCGCCCCGCTACGACCTGCTCAACCACCTGCTCTCTTTCAACATTGACCGCCTGTGGTGGCGCCGCGCGGCCCGCAGCTTTCGCCACATCCTGCAACGCCCCGGCGCCCGCGCTCTCGACCTTTGCTGCGGCACCGGCGACATGGCCTTCGCCCTGCACCGCGCCTCCGGCAAGCAAACTGAAATCCTTGGCGCCGACTTCTCTCACGCCATGCTCGTCCGCGCCGTCCAGAAATCCAGCGGCACTTCGCTCCGCTGGCTCGAGGCCGACGCTCTCCGGCTTCCCCTATCCGACGCCAGCTTCGATCTCGTCACCTCCGCCTTCGGCTTCCGCAATCTCGCCGACTACGACGCCGGACTGCGCGAAATCTTCCGCGTCCTGCGCCCGGGCGGCGAAATCGGCATCCTCGATTTCGGCGAGCCCACGGGCCTCATCGGCCGCTTCTATCGCCTGTACTTCAAGCGCGTCCTGCCCGCCGTCGGCACCGTCATCTCCGGCGTCAAAGGCCCCTACGCCTATCTGCCTGCCTCCGTCGAGCGCTTTCCTTTGCCCGCAGAAATGCTGGACCGCATGCGCCTCGCCGGATTCGCCGACGTTTCCTGGACGCCGTACACGTTTGGGATCGCGGGCTTGTATCGCGGAAAGAAAAGCTAGCCACAGAGGACACAGAGGAAATGGATGAAGGAAGTCATTCTGAGCGCGCGCTCAGGATCTATGCTTTTCTGAAACTGAAACTGAAACTGAAACTGACCTTCCTCTTTCTCTGTGCCCTCTGTGGCTAATCAATCCCGAAGAAGCGGTAGAAATTTTCCGTTGTCGCCGAGCCAATCTCTTCCGCCGATATCCCGCGCAGCTCCCCAATATGCCGCGCCGTCTCTGCCACAAACGCCGGCTCGTTGCGTTTCCCGCGATGCGGTACCGGCGCCAGGTACGGCGAGTCCGTCTCAATCAACATCCGTTGCAGCGGGATTTGCGCCGCTGCCTCGCGAATGGAAACCGCTTTCGGATAGCTCACGTTTCCGGCGAAGGAAATCATGAATCCCAAATCCATTCCCGCCCGCGCGTGCTCCACTGTGCCGGTAAAGCAGTGCAGAATCCCGCCCAAGCCGCTCGACTGCCAATGCTCGCGCAGCAGGCGGAACAGGTCTTCCCAGGCATTTTCGCTGTTGTCCGACGGCCGGTTGTGGATCACGATCGGCAGCTTGGCGGCGCGCGCCAGCTCCATCTGCCGGATGAATACTTTCTGCTGCACCTCGCGCGGCGAGTGGTCGTAGAAATAATCCAGCCCAATCTCGCCCCACGCGATCACCCGCGGGTCTCGCGCCAGCTTTTCCATTTCGCCGTAATGCCGTTCCTGGGCCAGCGCCGCCTCATGCGGATGCACGCCGATGGTCGCGAAAATTCTTATGAAGTTGTCATTTCGACCGGAGGGGGGAATCTGCTGTTGCCATCGACCATCGACCATCGACCATTGGCCGGCCAACCTGATCCCACACGCCACGTCATCCGGCCCGCTGCCGTTCCCGATCGCCACCAGCGCCTCGACGCCCGCTTCCCGCGCCCGCGCCAGCACCTGTTCGCGGTCCGGCGCAAATTTCTGCCCGTCAAGATGACAGTGAGAGTCAACGTACATAAAAGCGAACCACGGATCGCCACGGATTCACACGGATAAAACAGAAGAAAAAATGATCCGTGTGAATCCGTGAAAATCCGTGGTCAATTATTTCAATTTTGCCCCGACCGGAACGTCTTCCAGGAATCCCGCCAGCACCGGCTTGCCGCCCTCGACCGACGCCGCCACGATCATGCCGTTCGACTCCAGTCCTTTCAGCTTGCGTGGCGCCAGGTTGGCCACGATCACCACTTTGCGTCCGATCAACTGCTCCGGCGTGTACGCCTCGGCGATGCCGGCGACAAGCTGCCGCACTTCTGTTCCGATATCCACTTCCAGCCGCAGCAACCGGTCCGCACCTTTGACTTTTTCCGCCGACTTCACCTGCCCGACGCGCATCTCGACCTTCAGGAAATCGTCAATCGAGATTTTTCCCTCTGGCGCCGCGGCCGGCTTTGTGCTTGCCGCCACTGTGCCGGCACTCGGCGACGCCGCCGGGCCGTTCGGCGCCGCTGGCGTCCCCTGCTGTCCCGCTGTCGCTGCGCTTCGCGCGGGCGGCGCGGTCTCACCGTTCTGGCCCATCGCCATCTCCACCGGCTGGCGCGCTCCGGCGGTTGCGGGCGGCTTCTTTGTCTCGGCCGATGCGACGGGCGCGCGGCCCTGCTGCTCCATCTCGTGCATCTTCTCGATCGCGCTCTTGTCGACGCGCGGGAACACCGGCTCCACCTTGCCCAGCTTCGTTCCCAACTCCAATTGTCCCCACTTGAGCTTGTCCAGGCGGAACTTGGAAATTTCTCCGAGACCAAGCTGCTTCCATATCCGCGAACTCGACTCCGGCACCACCGGGTGCACCAGCGCGGTCACCACCCGCAGCGCCTCCGCCGCGGTGTACAGGATCGTGCCCAGCCGCGACCGGCTCGGCTCATCCTCTTTTTCCGCCACCGCCCAGGGCTCGTTTTCCACGATGTACTTGTTCACCGCGCCAATCACGCCCCACACGCATTCCAGCGCGCGCGAGAACTGGTAATCGTCGAACAGTCGCCGGCACTCTTCGATGGCGCGCGTCGCGTGCTCCTGGATGGCGTTGTCCGCCGCGGTCCGCGACCCGGTCGCCGACGGGTACGGCACCTCGCCGCGAAAATAGCGCTGGATCATGCTCAACGTGCGGCTCGCCAGGTTGCCGTAGTCGTTCGCCAGATCGGAATTGAAGCGCCCCACCAGCGCGTCGAAGGAGAACGACCCGTCCTGCCCGAACACGATCTCGCGCAGCAGGAAGTAGCGCAGCGAGTCCAGGCCGAGCACGTCAATGATGGTCTCCGCGCGCACGATGTTGCCGCGCGACTTCGACATCTTGTCCTGCTCGAACAGGATCCACCCGTGCGCCATGATCGTCTTGGGCAGCGGCAGGTTCGCCGCCATCAGGAACGCCGGCCAGTAGACGCAGTGGAAGCGCACGATCTCCTTGCCGATCATGTGCACTTCCGCCGGCCAGTATTTCTCGAACTGCTGCTGGTCTTTTTTCTTCTCCGATCCGTACCCGATCGCCGTGATGTAGTTGCTCAGCGCGTCCAGCCACACGTAGATCACGTGGCCGGGATCGTCCGGCACCGGAATGCCCCATTGAAACGTGCTGCGGCTGATGGAGAGATCGCGCAGTCCGCCCTTCACGAACGACATCACTTCATTGCGCCGCGTCTCCGGGCGGATGAACTCCGGATTCTCCTGGTAATGGCGCAGCAGCTTGTCCTCGAACGCCGACAGCTTGAAGAAGTAGTTCTCCTCGCTGATCGTTTCCGTCGGGCGCCCGCAGGTCGGACAAGGCGCGCCCGGACCGGCGGAATCCACGTACAGGTTGTCGTGGACGCAGTATTGGCCGGTGTACGTTCCCTTGTAGATGTGGCCGTTGTCGCGCAGCACGCGGAACAGCGCCTGCACGCCGTGCTTGTGTTCCGCCGAGGTGGTGCGGATGAATTTATCGTAAGTCGCGCCCACCCGGTCGGCCATCGCCTTGAACGCCGCCGCGATCTCGTCCACGTATTCGCTGGGATCGCGTCCCGCCGCCTGCGCCGCGCGCTCCACGTTGACCCCGTGCTCGTCGGTTCCGGTCAGCAGGAACGTGTCTTTGCCCAACATGCGCTGCCGCCGCGCAATGGTGTCGCAGACGATGGTGGTGTACGCATGCCCCAGATGCGGCCGCGCGTTCACGTAGTAAATCGGCGTCGTGATGTAGAACTTTTCCGACAATTCTTCACTCTTCATTCTGACTTCTGACTTCTTAATTCTTACTTCTCAATTCTCGAATCCTTCATCATAGGGAAGCGCTCCACCCGCGTCAAACCTCCGGCATTGCTATAATCGCTTCTGTCTATCACCGCTAGAGGCCGCTTGTACCGCCATTTCCAGCAGCAACTCGCCGATCGCGTTCGCGCCTACCTGCGCGAAGCCTACGACATTGATCTGGACAACGTAGTCATCGAGCAGCCGCCGCAGGTCGAGCTCGGCGAGTTCGCGTTGCCGCTTTGCTTCGAGCTTGCCAAGCGCCTGCGCAAGCCGCCGCGCAAGATTGCCGAGGACATCGTCAACGGCATCGGTGCGATCGAAGGCTTCGAGAAGCTGGAAGTCGCGGGCGCGGGATACATCAACGCGCGCCTCCATCGCGCCGCCGCCGCCGCCGCGCTCGCCGCGGGTGAAGAGCCGCCGCAACTTCCCGGCGTCGAAGGCAAGATTCTGGTCGAGCACACCAGCATCAATCCCAACAAGGCCGCGCACATCGGCCACTTGCGCAACGCCATTCTCGGCGACACCTTCGTTCGCCTGCTGCGCGCCGCCCGCCGCACCGTGGACGTGCAGAACTACATCGACAACACCGGCGTCCAGGTCGCCGACGTGGTCGTCGGCTTCCGCGAGCTCGAACCTAAGAGCCAGCAGGACATCGAACAGCTTGCGCGCCGCGAGCCGCGTTTCGATTACCTCTGCTGGAACCTCTACGCGCGCGTCTCGCAGTGGTACCAGGAAGACAACGCGAACCTCCAGAAGCGTGCCGAGGCGCTGCACGCGATCGAGCAGGGCGGCAATGAATCCGCCGATATCGCCGAGATCATCTCCGCCGCCGTTCTGCGCCGCCATCTCGAAACCATGGAGCGGCTCTCCATCGAGTACGACTTCCTGCCGCGCGAGAGCGAAATTCTCCGCCTGCATTTCTGGGACCTTGCCTTCCAGCAGATGAAGGACAAAGGCGTGCTCTACCTCGAACCCGAAGGCAAGAACAAGGGATGCTGGGTCATGGGGCGTCCGCACGCGGCAGGGAAGTCCGAGGAGGAGCACACCGAAGAAGACCAGAAGGTCATCGTGCGCTCCAACGGCACCGTCGGTTACGTCGGCAAGGACATCGCGTATCACTTGTGGAAATTCGGGCTGCTCGGTCGCGACTTCGAATATCGCCGCTTCTACCAGTATCCCAATCGGCATGAAGTCTGGATTTCGGCGGTCGAAGGCGAAAAAGATCATCCACATTTCGGCGGGGTGAGCGCCATCTACAACGTGATTGACGCGCGCCAGGCGGAAGCGCAGAACACGGTGATCGAAGCGCTGCGCGGGCTCGGCTACACCCATGCTGCCGAGCATTACACGCATCTGTCCTACGAAATGGTCGCGCTCACTCCGCGCTGCGCCTCTGAACTCGGCTATCAGCTGAGCGAGGACGATTGGGGCAAGGCTTACATCGAGGTCTCGGGCCGCAAGGGTTTCGGCGTCAAGGCCGACGACCTCATCGACACGCTGATCGCTGCCGCCCGCAAGGAAGTGGATTCGCGCCACGCCGAGCTGCGCGAGGAAGAGCGCCGCGAGATCGCCACCCAAATCGCCATCGGCGCGCTGCGCTACTTCATGCTCAAGTTCACCAAGCCGAGCGTCATCGCCTTCGACTTCAAGGAAGCGCTCAGCTTCGAGGGAGAAACCGGCCCTTACTCCCAGTACGCCGTCGTCCGCGCCACCAACATCTTCCGCAAAGCCGGGGTCGATCCCGAATCGGTGCTCTCCTCAATCAACAATCGGCAATCGACAATCGGCAATTCGCCATCGACCATCGACCATGGACCATCGACGTCCATCGATTTCGCCACTTATCTCAGCGCGCCTTCTGCCAACGAACTCTGGGAGCTCTGGCTCGCCGCCTCGAAAACTTCTTACGTCATCGAGCAGTGCATCGCCACCGCCGAGCCCGCCTACGCCGCCAAGCACGCTTTCCAGTTGGCGCAGCTCTTCAATAACTTCTACCACCGCCACCACATCCTCAACGAACCCGACGAGGGCAGGAAACAATTCCTGCTGGCGACGGCTGCGGTGGTGCGCCGCGAACTCCTCCGCATTCTCGATGTCATGGGCATCACCGTTCCGCCCGTCATGTGAATCTGAAACCTCTGAAATTCTTGTGGCGCGGGCGCCCTCGCCCGCGACTTTGACTGACCACTGCCTACCGGCCGCTGACCGCTGACCACTGACCACTTCCTTCCCAACTGGATTTTCCCCGACCCCCTCCCGTAAGCTAGGCTGTTTGCTTTCCTGTGGGGAGGACGACATGGCCGACCAGAAGCGCGTGTACGCCACCTGCGATATCGGTGAAGCTCTCGATCTGCTGCGCCAGCGCGGCTACGACGTCGAGGTCTATCCCGGCCCGGAGCCGCCGCCGAAAAAACTCGTCATCGAAAAGCTGCGCAGCGGCGTGGACGGCCTCATCACCACCCTGCGCGATCCCATTGACGCGGAAATTTTCGAGGCGGGCAAGGGCCACCTGAAGGTGGTCTCGCAGCTCGCCGTCGGATTCGACAACATCAATCGCGCCGACGCCAACCGCTACCGCGTCCCGTTCACCAATACGGCCGACGTTCTCACCGAAGCCACTGCCGAATTTGCCTTTTTCATGATGGGCGCCCTCGCCCGCAAGCTGTGGAGCGCCGAACATAACGTGCGCAAGAACGAGTGGGGCACCTGGCACCCGTATCTCCCGTTCCTGGGCGACGAAGTCACCGGCAAAACCATCGCCGTCATCGGCACTGGCCGCATCGGGCAGGCGATCATCAGAAAATGCGACGGCTTCGACATGAACATCCTCTGCTACGACCCGGTGTACCAGAACCACCAGTTCGTGCAGGCCATCCAGCTGCTCAAGAACCTGCGCCATTCTCTCGGCATCACCAAAGACCGCACCTGGATCAAGTACGCGGACTTCGAGCAGGCATTGCACGAATCCGACTTCGTCACCATTCACGTGCCGCTGGTCCGTCCCGGCGAGGGCGGCACGCCGACCTATCACCTGATCAACGAGAAGACGCTGCGCATGATGAAGCCCTCCGCATACCTGATCAACAACTCGCGTGGGCCGGTGGTGGACGAGGTCGCGGTCGCCAAGGCGCTGAAGGAAAACTGGATTGCCGGCGCCGCGCTCGATGTCTTCGCCAAAGAACCGCTGCCCGCCGACTCGCCGTTGCGCGACCCCGCCATCGAAGACCGCTGCCGCCTCTACCCGCACTTCGCCAGCGCCGGCAAGATCACGCGGCTCTCCACCGATCCCGACAAAGGCATGGCGGGCCGCTGCGTGCAAGGCCTCATTGATGTGCTGGAGAACCACTACAACGCTGATCCCAGCAAGATGCCGTTCGTGGTGAACAAAGAAGCGTTCAAGAAGCAGTAGTTGGGGATTCGTAGTTAGTTGTTAGAGTGGTTAGTAGCTAGTAGGTAGTAGTTAGTCGTTAGAAGTTTCGATTCCCACAATGGCACGGCTGCGAAAAAATCTTCAGGCGAAGTGCTAGCAATGGGACTACCATAAGTCACTACCCAGTAGGCCCAGGCTCCCGATAACCGAGACGAGTACAGGGTACACGGATCAGTGCACCCATCGTACTTTCTGTTGGAGCGAACACTTCGCACATGCGGGGTTCAAGTAGGTCTAAGCGGAACAAGGTTTCAGTTCGACCTTACAGAAGGAGGATTCCACAATGGACAAAACAACGCCCACCGCAGAATTCAGGATTCCGGTTGATTTGCTGAAGGCATTCACTAATGAGGTTAGGTTCGTACCGCAGATTCCCCACAACAATGGTTACATTATCTTTGACATTGACATGTTGACATCAGTTCTACGTCGCGGTGACCCGAAGGCGGGCGCAGCGCTTGCCGACCACCTCGACGCGCTGAAACGGGCACAGGGGCAGCTGGTGGTAATGCAGAAAGTGCCTGAACAATTGAAGTAAGAGCCTCTCACAGTCAGATGGATACTGTACAAAGAACGGGTGGGGATCCGCCATTTGTGCGCAACGTAGGCCTATTCCTGACCTATCATTGCCAGGCATCCTGCGCCCATTGCATCGTTAAGGCCGGACCGGATCGACACGAGGAAGTGACTCTGGATGATGCCCGCAATTGGATTCGCCAGATCGCTTCCTATCGCAATCATTATGTGTATGTTCTTTCGTTAACGGGCGGCGAGCCATTCTCCAATCTAAAGCTGCTTAGAGAAGTGATGGAGTTCGCCGCTGAATGTAACTTGTACATATCAGTTGTGACCAATGGGTTTTGGGCGACTAAACGGGAAACGGCCAAGCGGTTGCTGGAGAGCCTGCCGAAGATCTGTTTTTTGTCGATTAGCACTGATGTATACCATCAGCATTACGTGCCGTTTGAGCATGTAAAAAATGCTATCTGGGCGGCCCAACAGTGTGGGATACCCTACTACATCTCAGTCGTCACCGACAATAAGAGGGATCCTGAGTATCAACGGGTCAATTCCGAGCTTCTCCAGCTTACCGATCAAGAGAATATTCGTACGGGGATTACCTTCCCATTGGGCCGAGCTTCCCAGATGATCTCGCAATTGAGATTTGGGCTTAGCGATGAGCCGCCAAAAGAGGCCTGCCAGGCTGCTAGCTCGCCCTGTATTTTTCCTGACGCGCGCGTTTACGGTTGCATAGGGCCGCTGATTGAGTTACAGCATAAGCACCCGCTTCTTCTGGGCAACCTGCGGGAATCCTCCGTGGCTGACATTTTCGATCGAGCCGAGACGAGCGTCGCATTACATGCCCTCAGGCTGTGGGGTCCGAACCGACTTATTTCTCTGTTGCGAGAAGCCGGTCTGGGCCAGCATCTGCCGAAAAGTTATATAGAAGACAGCGTCTGTAACGCTTGCTACAACTTGCTGTCCGACGCCGTAGTTCGCGGGTGGCTGTGTCAGTTGGAGCAAGATGCTGAATTTCGACGGAAAGTAGCGTACGGTCGACTTTATTACCTGAACGAAACCGGAATGCTGGAGCTCGGGGGTTTCTGAGAATTAGTTCCGGTGGCCTGTATGTTTTGCCGGAGGAAGACGCGTCCGCCCGGCTTCATGTAACGAATGGCGTCGTTCTGGCAGTAAGTTCTCTTCCTGGCTTGCATGGGGATAGACACAAAGGCATAACTCTTCGCCGGTGAGAGTTGCGCTTGGGCATAGACGCTAACTCCAAACTACTAACTCGTCCTAACTCCTACCGCGACATCAGCAGTTCTTTCGCCCTCTGCGTCGCCTTCACCACCGCCTTGATCAGCGTCACCCGCAGCTTGCCCTCTTCCAGTTCGAGGATGCCGTCAATCGTGCACCCCGCGGGCGTGGTGACCGCGTCCTTCAGCAGCGCGGGATGACTCCCGGTTTGCAGCACCATTTGTGCGGCGCCGAGCACGGTCTGCGCCGCCAGTTCGGTAGCCAGCTCGCGCGACAGCCCGACTTTGACGCCGGCCTCGGCGAGGGATTCGAGAATGATGAAAATGTACGCCGGACCGCTGGCCGAAAGTCCGGTGATCGCGTCCATCTGCTTCTCCTCGGCAATCGCGCACCGTCCCACGGAGCCAAACAGTTGGCGGGCGATTTCCATGTGCTCGTCCGTGGCAAAGCTTCCCTTGCAGATGGCGGTCATTCCGCAGCCCACCACCGCGGGCGTGTTTGGCATGGAACGCACCACCGGCACTTTCCCCTTCAGCCTTTGCTCGATATAGCTGGTGGGGACGGAAGCGACAATGGAGACGACCAGCTTGCCGTGTCCGACCTCGGGCCGGATTTCCGCCAGCACCTGGTCTACGACCTGCGGCTTGACGCACAAAAAAATGATGTCGGCGGCGCGAGCGGCCTTGCGATTGTCCGTGCCGATGGGAACGTTGAAGCGCTGCGCAAGCGTCTCGGCGCGGGCGGCATGCTGCACCGTGGCGCTAAGCGCAAGGCGCGGCGATCCCTGGTAGCGCGCAAAAGCTTCCAGCAGGATGCCGCCCATCTTTCCTGCGCCCAGGAGCGCGACCTTTTTCACGCCGGACCGAGCTTCTTGTTTTGCCGTCTTGGTGGCCTGCTGCATATACGTTGTCCTCGGAGTTGAAGATTTTGATCGATTCGGAAGGAGGTTTCATTCTCGATTTCAGTTCGTCCTTCTGAACTGAGACTGAAACCGAAACTGAAACTCTAAGCTGTTTTACGGTCGCGGCGCCATGGCGCCGGCCAGGGACTCGAAAATCCTGAAGCCGTCGGTGCCGCCCATCAGGGCTTCGCTGGCGCGCTCGGGGTGGGGCATCATGCCCAGCACGTTGCGTCCGGGGTTGCAGATTCCGGCGATGTTGTCGAGCGACCCGTTGGGATTGGCCGCTTCGCTGATCTCCCCCGCCGGGGAACAATATCGGAACACGATACGTTGTTCGTTCCGCAGCTCCTCCAGCGTTGCCGCGTCGCAGAAATAGTTGCCGTCCATGTGCCCGATGGGGATCTGCAGCACCTCGCCGCGGCGGCAGCCGCTGGTGAACGGCGTTTCCGCGTTCTCCACCCGCACCTGCACCGGCTTGCAGATATATTTCAATCCGGCATTGCGCAGCAGCGCGCCCGGCAGCAGGTGCGATTCGCACAGGATCTGGAATCCGTTGCAGATGCCCAGCACCAGCCCGCCCGCGGCGGCGAAGCGGCCCACCGCTTCCATCACCGGCGAAAAGCGCGCGATGGCGCCGGTGCGCAGGTAATCGCCGTAGGAAAAACCGCCGGGAACCACGATCAGATCGCAGTTTTCCAGGTCCTGCGACTCGTGCCACAGGTAGGTGACCGGCTCTTTTGCCACCTGCTGGAATACCCAGTAAGGGTCCTGGTCGCAGTTGGAGCCGGGAAACTGGATGACGCCGACTTTCATTCAATTCAGTCTAGCATGCAAAAAAACAAAACCATTGCCGATTGTCGATTGCAGATTGCCGATTTCTCACGAACCGAACTGCTCCTGTCATGCCGAAATCGCCGCGCCTGCAGCCTGGCGCCTGCAGCCTGGAGCCTGTTTACTGCGGCGGCGTTTGCAGCGATGGAGGCGGCGCCGCATGCATGTGGTCGTGCATGCCGTCATGCATCGCGTCGGGATGCGGGCGCGCGCGCATGCGGCCGGCGGACTTCATCGCTTCCAGCTTGTGCCACTGCTCCGCCGTCAGAATGGTGCGCACGGTGACCGCCATCTGCCCAAAATCCTTCACCAACTTGCTGGCCGCGTTGGACGCCGCATCCAGCTCCTGGTTAAAGGCGGCGCGGTCGAACGGATCGCCATCGAGCAGCGACTGCAGCCGCACGTATGACTTCAGCCCCGTGGCCCCGGCATCGATCAGCGTCAATTTCACGTTCGTGCTCACCTGCTCGAGCTGCTTCTTCTGTGCTTCGGTAAGGCGCAGGTCGTTGGCGATATCGGGATTATTCCACCAGTCGGTTGTCAACGCGGCCGGCGGGTTCCAGTTGCCCATAAACGGCGATCCGCCGGGCGCAGGCCGCGGCGTTTGCGCCTGCAACGCCCCAGCGGCGAACAATAGGACAAGCGTGACTACCAGGAATTTGAGTTTCATGCCGTATCTCCTGACTTGATGTTTATTACGATACGCCATCCGTCCGAGTTCAATAAATCCGTGCCTCGGCGATATTTTTCCCTCGGCAGTACAATGCCGGTTTGTCGTCCGGAGGGCCGCGATGAGCAGTTGGAGCGCGTTCGCCCTCGAACGCGATGGGGAGGATAATTGCATGCCTTATTTGCTGGTGCGGCTCAAAGTGGCGGACTTTGCCAATTGGAAGCGGGTGTTCGATTCCCACGCCGAGGCGCAACGCCAGTCAGGATTGCGCCTCGATAAGGTGTTGCGCAACCTCGACGACCCCAACGAGGTCGTTACCTGGTTTGAGGTCACGGACCTGGCAAAGGCGCGAGGGTTCGTCACCTCTCCCGCAGTGCCGCGTGCGCAAGAAGATTCGGGAGTCGTGGACCAGCCCGACATCTACTTCCTCGCCTGATTGTCCTCGCCTGAATCGCGCTGCCTGTCTGCGCGGACTCGCCAAGCTGTGTCGACAACGAAAACGGCGCAGATCCCTCTGCGCCGTCCAACCGAAACTGAAACTGAAACTGAAACTAGTTCTTAGGCAATTCCAGCTTCTGCCGTGCGGGAGCGCTCTGTTCGCCATTGGCCTGGGCATTCGCGGTCGACATCGCCGCCAGGTCCGAGTCCTTATACTTCGGCGTGCTCACGTACCCGTGAATATGGTTGTTGCTGATCCGCTGCACCACCAGTTCGACCGGTTTTCCATTTTCGCCGGCATAGAAAATCACCGGCTGCAGCAGATTGACGTGCTTCTGGTTCACCGCCACGTCGTCCACCATCAGGTCCATGTCGGCGAACTGGTGCTTGGTGTTGGCTTTTTTCAGCTTGATCCCCACCGGGCCGGTGGCGCGGAACTGCTTGGATTTATCCACGTCAAATTCGAAATAGCTGCGCTCGCCCTTGCGCTGCAACGCAACCAACTCGCCATGCGTGCGCGCGATCGATCCCGACAGCTCCGTCTTGGCGCCTGCCAGGTCGCTACGCGTGTCTTCGATCGCCTTGCCGTTGGCGTCAATCGCCTGGCGCTGCGCGTCCAGCTTCGCCTGGATTTCCTTCCAGCGCTTGTCGTCCATGCCCTTGGGCCGGCGCGCCGTCGCGGTGTGCGTCACGCGCGCGCGCTGCGCCGCGGCCGCCGCTGCCTGCTGGCGCTGTGCCTCCGCCTCGCTCATCGCGTTCACCTTCGACGCCAGCGTGTCCAGTTGACCGCGCGTGTCTTGCAGCGCCGTGGTCATCTGCGTGTTTTCCGCCGACAGCTTTTGTGCCGCGGTGTGCTCGTGGATCGCATACCCGCCCGCCAGCGCGACCGCCACCGTCAGCGCTGCCACCGCGCCCCAAATTGGCTTGAATTGAAACGACTTGCCGGATTCCTGGTCCATGGAATATCCCCCCAGTCCTTATCAGGACACCTTGATTACAGCAACTTGCGTACCACGGACTGCTCCTACTAAGTAGTTTATAATCAATAGGGTGCTGAAATTGCAGCGGAAGGGCGTCATGGCGAAATTTCGGCCTGGCGGCAAGAATTACTGGCGATGTCGTGATGGTTGAGGGCGGAAGCAGCCCGGGCTTCGCTGCGGGAAGCGCTCCAGCGACTGGGGGTCCAGCGCCAGGTTTTCGGCGGGGAACTTATTCACATGGCCGTGTCAGCGGACCTGATCTTTAACTTTAAGCCGTCCTTGGTGAATCTCCCACTTTTCCGCCCCGCCGTCGCCCTCCGCGTCGTCATCCTCCAGGTGCGGCAGCAGGTCCCGCAGCGCGCCGTCAATGCGCTTCACCGCTGCTTCGATCTGCGCCAGGCTTTCCTGCGGATAATTCAGGCCGACCATGCATTGCAACGCGTTGCGGATCTCGTGATTGCAGTCCGCCACGATCTGCGCCCGCGCCAGGCGCGCCTTGCGCCGCTGCTGCGCCCGGAACCGGATGATGTACACCAGCACCGAGGTCACAACAAAGCTGATCGTCGGTCCCACCAGTCCGATCCCGTGCAGACGCGGAACACCGAAGTGAACATTGAGCACCCATTGCCCGACGATGGCGCTGGCCGCCACCAGCGCGGCGCAACCGCAAGCGATCAGGAACGGCCGAACTGACGAAACCGTGTTGAAGTTACGAAGCTCCATGGCCGTGCCTTCCTCACCTCAGCACGCACTGCAGATTTCCTGACCGGGGTACCGGGATTGTACGACGGAACGCAGCCACGAGCACTCAAAGTTTCGCCGAAATGGGCGCGATGGTAAATGAAAAAGCCACCCGTTTTCCGGATGGCTTTTCTGACCGCTTCCGATAGGGGCGGTCACAACCCTGTTGACAATATATTCCGTCTAAGTTATATTCCATCTATGGCATGGGAGGTCGAATTCACGGCTGAATTCGAGGCGTGGTGGAACACGCTGACCTCCGACGAGCAGGTCGAGATTGACGCCAAAGTCAGATTGTTGGAAGAACGTGGGCCCGTCCTTCCTCGCCCCCATTCTGACGTGATCGGCCAATCCAGATATGCCAATATGAAAGAACTGCGCGGCAGGGTAACGAAGCCGGGAGGAGAGCCGAGTGAGCTTCGGGTCCTCTACGCGTTTGACCCGAGCAGGACCGCGATCCTGCTCATCGGCGGCGACAAGACGGGCAACCCAGACTGGTACAACCAGTTTGTTCCAATCGCGGACGATCTGTTCGACGAACACTTGAAGGAGATAAAGCGGGACCGCCGCAAACAGGAGAGGGATGATGGCAAAAAGGTTCAAGGCGCTAAGAGAAAAGATGAGTCCCGAGGCCCAAGAAAGCGCCCGGGCTAAAGCTCGTCAATACGCAGAGGCCATGGCGCTGGACGAACTTCGCGTAGCCCGCGAGATGACGCAACAACACCTCGCCAGGATTTTGAGAGTGAATCAGGCGGCTGTCTCGAAGCTGGAACACCGCGCTGATATGTATGTCAGCACGCTTCAGGACTTCGTCAGAGCAATGGGAGGGACCCTGCGCATCGAGGCCATTTTTCCCGAGGGAAGAGTTGAGATCACGCAGTTCCGAATGCTGAAACGATCGGTGTAATGCCACGGCGGCACGGAATCCCACCCAACGAAAACCGCGTTGGGCGGGGCACCCGGCAAGTGGATACGTGGAGCGGAACATGAATCTCCAGACGCACATATCGAGTAACTTGTGGGACGCTATTCGAGGTCCGTACGAGTCAGGAAATTACTCGCACGCGATCCTTGAGGCGGTGCACCATCTCACGACGATCCTTCGCGACAGATCTGGCGCTGATGGCGATGGAGCTGCCTTGGTGGGACAAGCACTTGGCGGGGATACTCCGAAGCTTCGCGTAAACGCATTCCAATCAGAAAGCGAGAAAAACGTCCAAAGGGGAATTGAGCAATTGCTGCGCGGCGTGTATCTCGCGATACGAAACCCCAGGAGCCACGAACAATTCAAGGATTCGCAAGAGGACGCGGACGCCATTGTCCATTTCTTGGATTACATCCTGCGCATCCTCAACGCTTCTAAGGAAGCTTTTACAGTCGAGAGTTTCATCGCGAGCATCTCCGATCCTGAGTTCGTGGAGTCTAAGCGATACGCCGAGCTACTCGTCGCGGAGGTCCCCACGAACCGGCGCGGCGATGCGCTTGCAGCCCTATTTGGAGTTCGCCGCTCACTCGAAGTTCGAAAGCTGCGTTATCTCGTGCCAACACTGCTGTCAGATCTCAGCGATGTTCAACTCGCGCGGTACCTTAGCACGGTGTCTGAGGAATTCCGAACCACAGCTGAAGACGTCGCCATCCGGACTGCGTTACAGATGCTAACGCCGGAACTGTGGCCACGAATTGCTGAGGCTTCGCGTCTCCGAATTGAGAACAAGCTCATTCGAGTCGTTGAGGAGGGCGAAATACAGCTAACCGGAAAGACGATTGGCCCGCTCGGCACGTGGGCTAGCAGGTTCATGAAAAACTTCACTCTCCGTGCAGATGGCGCAAGAGTGTTAATTCAAAAATTGGAAGGTGTAGACGACGATGATCGCCGCTACGTCGCAAAATACTTCATGCTTCACCTGCCGGAGATACTGACTGACGAGCGCGAGGTTAAGAGAGCGATAAGGGCAATCTCCGCAGCAGTTCAGAATGGCGATGTGAGTATTCGCGAGGCGATTATCGCAAACGTTCGGCAGTTCCCAACTAACTGGCAATCGCAGCTCGCTGAGGCGCTCAAACAATCAACGGACCCGGCGAACCCGGCTGTGGTTCTCGATGATGGCACGCCACTTCTCGAAGCCCCGACTTCAACCGAAATAACAGACGAGGATATTCCGTTCTAAGGTCTCGTCTACCAGATGGATTGGTTCTTGTGAGTCGGGAGTCTCACAATTCACAACAGGTGAATCTAAAACAAAAGCCACCCGTCTCCGGGTGGCTTTTTCTCGCAACTCGCGACTCGCGACTATCTGTGCGCCATGGTTTCTTCCTTCTCCACCACCGGCGCCTGCGCGCTCTCCAGCGTGCCGATTCGCATGCTGTAGAACGAGCGGTACACGAAGGTGAACGACACGGCGAAGAAGCAGATCGCAATCAGGTGGGCCACGCCCGAGCCCAATTCGCTGGTCAGCTTCACCGCCAACTGCACCGCCAGCAGGCCGAACAGCGTGGTGAACTTGATGACCGGGTTCATGGCCACCGAGGAGGTGTCTTTGAACGGGTCACCCACGGTGTCGCCGACCACGGTGGCGGCGTGCAGTTCGGTGCCTTTCTGCTGCAGCTCGACCTCGACGATCTTCTTGGCGTTGTCCCAGGCGCCGCCCGCGTTGGCCATGAACATCGCCTGGTAGAGGCCGAAGATGGCGATCGCGATCAGGTAGCCGATGAAGTAGAACGGCTCGATGAAGGCGAAGGTCAGCGTCCCGAAGAACACGGCGAGAAAGATGTTCCACATGCCCTTCTGCGCATATTGAGTGCAGATTTCCACCACCTTCTTGCTGTCCTCGACCGACGCCTTCTCCACTCCCTCCAGCCGGATGTTGGCCTTGATGAATTCGACCGCGCGATACGCGCCCGTGCTCACCGCTTGCGTGGAGGCGCCGGTGAACCAGTAGATCATCGCGCCGCCCGTCACCATGCCGAGGAAGAACGGCGCGTGCAGCAGCGAGAGCTTGTCAACGTTGATGGTCAGGCCGTGGGTCAGCGCCATGATGATGGAGAAAATCATCGTGGTCGCGCCCACCACCGCCGTGCCGATCAGCACCGGCTTGGCCGTAGCCTTGAAGGTGTTGCCGGCGCCGTCGTTGGCTTCCAGCAGGTACTTGGCGCGCTCGAAGTTGACGGTGGTGATGTTGTAATCGCGCTTCAGTTCGCTCTCGATGCCGGGCAATGTCTCGATCAGGGAGAGCTCGTAGATGGACTGCGCGTTGTCGGTGACCGGGCCATAGGAGTCCACGGCGATGGTCACCGGGCCCATGCCGAGGAAGCCGAACGCCACCAGTCCGAAGGCAAACACGGCGGGCGCCAGCATCAGCGGTATGTTGGTACCGGGCAGCATCGCCCCCAGTCCCTGCAAGCTGACGTAGTAGGCGAGGGACATGAGAATGATCATCGCGCCGCCCAGGTAGTAGCAGGAGAAGTTGCCGGCCACGAAGCCGGAGAGGATGTCGAGCGAGGCGCCGCCTTCGCGCGCCGACGTCACCACTTCTTTCACGTGGCGCGATTCGGTCGAGGTGAAAACCTTGACCAGTTCGGGGATCACCGCGCCCGCTAGCGTGCCGCAGGAGATGATGCTCGCCAGCTTCCACCACAACGAAGTGTCGCCGCCGAGGTTGGGAATCATCAGGTACGAAATCAGGTAGGTGAGGGCGATGGAGATGATGGAGGTCAGCCACACCAGCGTGGTCAGCGGCGTCTCGTAGTTCATCTCGTCCTTGCCGGCGTACTTTGCCTTGGCCCAGGCGCCGTTGATGAAGTACGAGCCCGCGCTCGACACCAGCATCATCACGCGCATGACGAAGATCCAGACCAGCAGTTGCACCTGGATGGTCGGGCTTTTCACGGCGAGGAGGATGAAGGTGATGAGCGCGACGCCGGTGACGCCGTAGGTCTCGAAACCGTCGGCGGAGGGGCCGACCGAATCGCCGGCATTGTCGCCGGTGCAGTCGGCGATGACGCCGGGGTTGCGCGCGTCGTCTTCCTTGATCTTGAACACGATCTTCATCAGGTCGCTGCCGATGTCGGCGATCTTGGTGAAGATGCCGCCGGCAATACGCAGCGCCGCCGCCCCCAACGACTCGCCGATGGCGAAGCCGATGAAGCACGGGCCGGCATAATTGCCGGGAACGAACAGGAGAATGATCAGCATGATCAGCAGCTCAACGCTGATCAGCGCCATGCCGATGCTCATGCCCGACTTGGTCGGGATGGCGTAGCAGGGATAGGGTTTTCCCTTCAATCCGGCGAATGCGACGCGCGAATTGGCAAAGCAGTTCACCCGGATGCCGAACCAGGCCACGCCGTAGCTGCCCAGGATACCCACCACGCTGAAGCCGAGAATGATCAGCACCACGCCGACGGAATATTCCGCCTTCAGCAGCACGCCGAAGTAGAGCACGATCACCACCGCGATGAACGCCCACAAAATCGCCAGGAACTTGCCCTGCGTCACCAGGTAGGTCTTGCAGGTCTCGTAGATCAGTTCCGACATTTCGCGCATGGCGCGGTGCACGGGCAGGCTCTTGAGCTGCATATACTGCACCAGCGCGAACAGCAGCCCGAAAATGCAGAACAGGATGCCGATCAGCAGCAGGCTGTGGCCGTTCATGCCCAGGAACGAGACGGTGGACAGATCGGGGAGCTTGAGGCTGGCTTCGCCGCTCATCTCGTGCGACGCGGGCGCCGCCTGCTGGGCAAAGCTCGCGGTGGAGAGCAGGGTTAGAAGTGCAACTGAGATCGCCAGAATCAGGGCCGGGCGACGCAAACGTCCGAAGCCGGACAGGGCTCGGCCAAACGGGAGCCGGGTACGCATAAAAGTCCTCCAAACGGTATTCACATGAATAGGACGACGAATCGGGCCGCATCCTCGCTTTCTCTCCGTCCAGGCCTGCGGCGAAGGGAGAGCGGTTGCTCGTACCTGATACCACCCGGATGCGCGCTTCCACGTCAAGGCGGGAGCTATGCGTTTGGCCGCGCTCATGGCCCCATTTCGCCTGCTGCCGGCCGGGATGGGACCGCGGGGTTGCTTGCGCCCGCCAGTTTCGCGGAGCACAAGAGAGGAATGTATAACATGGCTCCAAATCCGGGTCAATAACCTGCACCGCCACTTTGACCGCGGGTGAGAAATTGCGATATAAACGTAAGAGAAAAATTCGCGTTCGCCACACTCCTCAGTAGCTCAATGGTAGAGCATCCGGCTGTTAACCGGAGGGTTGTAGGTTCGAGTCCTACCTGAGGAGCCAAGTCATTCCTCTCCAACGAATTAAAAGAAATTTGCTCTCGCCAGCCCTGAGCCATGTGTTTCCACGATTGACTCTGTGTTTCTCACTGTCGTCGTAAACCCTCGGGCCAGGCGCCGGATGTTCGTTTTTTCGAAAGATCGCCCGCCGAAGCGGTAGAGAGCCACTGATTTTGGTCAGGAGATCGAGCCGCTCGACACTCGTCGAGACTCCTGTTTCAACCGCTTGCGAATTCACGAGCTCGCTGCTCGGATTTCTTGTGACACGTTTAATCCAGCCTGGTAGCAGATGATGGCAGCCCCTGCACCTGCCCCTCGCATCCCGGTGCTGGCGGAACGCGGCGGCACGCAGCTCAAGACTCCCAAGCCGGTGCTGCTGGTGGACACGCGGGAGCAGAAGCCGTTCGACTGCTCGCGCTTCGCGGGATGGTTTGCCGGAATCGAGCGCAAGGCGCTGAAGCTGGGCGACTACTCCATCGTCGGACTGGAGGATGTGTGGGTAGAGCGAAAGGACCTGTCGGATCTGGTCCATTCACTGACCACCGAGCGTGGTGTATTCGTCTCCCGGCTTCGGCGGATGGCCGGCTATGCGCATCGTTTGCTGGTGATCACTGCCGCCCTCAGCCAGGTGAAGTCACCGTATGCGTTTTCAGCGGTTGATCCCAACCACAAGAAGCGAATGAGACCGGCCCCTACGCCGAACAGCGTAGCGACAAGATGGACAAGGCCGGCTGCCGCCGAGGCTTGCGCATAACGCCCGGCATTGGAGCGGCTAATCGGGTTCGCGTCAGCCGTGATCCAGGGCCTGCCGCAAGCGGAACAAGATTGACGGCCATCGATCAGAAGTCGTGTGTTCTCATACACGCCAGGGCTGATGAGGTTTTTGCGGACCACACTGGTCTGCGTCGCCCGGACCTGGCAAAGGAGTTCGGCGAAAACGGGATCAGTCGGGTGCGTAAACTCATTGAGGGTATCCTCGTTGGGCGGGCGTGTGGATGGGAGGATGGTCGCTAACAATTCAGAGCACGGCTTCGAGTTGGGCGTAAATCTGCTCGTCCGTAGAGTGGCGTATCTTGATTGCTCCTGAGGGGCAGGCGGCGACGCAGCATCCGCAGGCTTTGCAAACCGCGCTGATGACGCGGCTATGGCCGGTTTTCTCGTCGTACTCGATGGCCCCATAAGGGCAAACCGCGCCACACGTGCGACATCCCGAACAGAACTGGTCTTCGACCTCGGAAAACACCGCGTCGACCGCGATTTTTCCTTGCGCAATCTTTGCCAGGATGCGTGCCGCCGCCGCCCGCGCCTGGGATACGGTGTCGGGAATGTCCTTGGGCCCCTGACAAGCGCCGGCGATAAAGATGCCGTCGGTCGTGGTGGCGACCGGATCCAGCTTGGGGTGGCTCTCGATGAACCAGCCGTCCTTATCACGACTGATGTTGACCAGGCGCGCGACCTTGCCCGAATCCGCGCGCGCTTCCATGCCGACCATCAGCACCACCAAATCCGACGGAATCTCGATTTCCTTGCCCGATAGCACTTCCCTCATCTGTATCAACATGCCGCAGTTGTCCCCCGGGCTCGCGAAGCGGATCGACGGCGCCTGGTTCTTGGCGTACATCAGGAACAGGGTTTTTTCTTCGGCGCTCTTCTTGTAGAGGTCTTCGCAGCCTTTGCCGAAGGCGTGCATGTCGATGTACAGGTCGGAAACATATGCGTCCGGAATCGCCGACTTGATCTGGTGTGCGTATTTGAGCGCGGTCGCACAGCAGACGCGTGAGCAATAGCGATGGAACTGCGAGCTGCGGCTACCCACGCAGTGGATGATCGAAATGTAGCGCGGGCGCTTACCGTCGCGAGTTTCGATCCGCCCGCTTCGCAGCATCGCCTCCAACTCGAACGACGTGATCACGTTCGGCAGGCGGCCGTAGCCGTACTCCTCGATGCGGGCCGGGTCGAATTCCCGGAAGCCGGTGCAGACCACCACCGCGCCGACGCTAAGTTCGACCACCTCGCCGGCGTCGGTTTTGATTTTCGGATGGAAGTCACCGACATATCCCTTCAACTCAACCAATTCACTTTCTAGAAAAATGCGGATGCGTGAATGGTGGCCGACCCGAATAATGTGTTCCCTGATAATGTCGCGGGCGGAATCGAGGTAAGGAAAGGTGGAGTCGATCCGCGCCACGTTGCCGCCGAGTTGGCGGTCGCGCTCGACTAAGTACACCTGTTGTCCGGCCTCGGCCAGTTCGAGCGCAACCGTCAGGCCCGCAATGCCGCCACCGAGCACCAGGGTGGCGGGGCACATCGCCACCGAACGGCTCTCCAGCGGTTCGTGGTATTTCACTCGCTGAATGGCGGCACGCGTCAGGTCCTTGGCTTTCTCGGTTGCCGCCACCTTGTCTTCGTGGATCCAACTGCACTGCTCCCGTATGTTGGCCATCTCCAGCAAGTAGGGATTGATACCTGCCCGTTCCAGCACTTTGCGGAACGTGCCTTCGTGCATGCGCGGGCTGCATGCCGATACCACCACGCGGGTCAGGGAAAGATCCCGGATATCCTGGGCAATCATTTCCTGGCCGGGATTGGAGCACATGTATTTGTACGAGCGGGCGCTGGCGACACCTGGAATCTCCTTTGCCGCTTCGGCAACCGCATCCGGGTCGACCATTTTGGCGATGTTGGTGCCGCAGTTACAGATGTAAACGCCGATCCGCTCGCCTTGCATATCGTCTCCTGAACCCTTACGCCACCAGGTGCCGCTTCGCCGCTTCGACCCGAGCCCCTGCCTGCGCCGTCGCGTAGGCCTCCTGCTGTAACGCCGCGAAATACATCGCGAGTGGCCGATAGGCGAGGTGTGACCACTTGCTGAACGGCACCTCCAGCGTCAGCATCGGAACCACGCCCAGGAGGTGCACTACGTAGGTGACATTCGCCGCCGCCGGCAGTCCCGCCCGGTGCAGCACGTGCTGGAGGATTCCCGTCAGCGCCACAAAAATGAGCAAGCCGAGGAACATCCAGTCGGACTCGTGCGAATGTCGGTGTGCGGGCGTGTTCTTCTTCAGGCGTCCTTGGAGTGCCGCGACGCTGGTGACAACCAGCCCAAGGGAAGCGGCATAGCCGAAGATGTGCGCCTGCCAGCGTATCGCCGGTCCGTACTGCATGGCCCGCAGGAAAAACATGATCAGCACCAGCATGGTCACGTAGCTGAGCATGAGCACAAGGTGGAGTGCCCAAGGTCGCCTGTTTTCGCACTCGCGGTATCGTTTCTGCGTGAAGAAATGCACCACCAGCAGGGGCAGACAGCGGACATAACTCCAGGCAGAGACCCGGGGAGCGCCTTCGCCGCGCATCGTCCAATGCCACATACGCGCAGCGTTGATGGCCAGCAGCAGGAAAAGAGTCGTGCCCATGATCCAGTCGAAGATGTGCACCGACTCCGCGGGAAGGAATGCCTTCGGGCCGTCGTAGACGGATAAGCTTCCGCCCCCAAAATGGAAGCCGTAGGCCAGAAAGCCGACAGCGGTGAGAATGGCCACGATCGCTATGGCCGCAAGCTCCGCCTTCCAGGAGCGGTAAAACAACTTGGACAGGCCCGTGAAGTCATACTGGGAAATGAGCCAGCGCCGGATGCTCATCATGGTCTCGCCGGGCTCGGCTTCACGCGGGCACTGCTCCGAACACTCGCCACAGTAATAGCAAAGCCAGGGCTCAAGCGAGGAGCGGAGCGGCTTCTCCAGGCCCATCTGCAAATAGCGCATGCTGCGCCGCGGAAAAAGGAATGGCTCCTGGGAAAACGGGCAGATAGCGGTGCAATTACCGCAGTGGTAGCACTTGGCGACGTCCTCCGCGCCATAGCGTTCCAGGTCCCCGATGAACATTGGGTTCACGCGAGCTGCCATAATTGTCCCTTCTCCGATCAGAGTTGCGCCAACACTTGCGCCTTGGCCTCGATCTCCGACACAGTGAGGTCAGCCCGGCCCTGCTGGACTTTGCCGCCAACAATGGCGCGCAGCACCTTCGCCGCAGCCGCTGAAGCCTGTGCCACCGTGTCCGGGATGTCCTTCGGTCCCTGGCACACCCCGGCCACGAAGATCCCACCTCTTTCGGTCATGTTCGGTTCGGTGTTGTAGTTCAGTTCGTTGAACCAGGCGTCGCTTTCCCGGTCGATGCCGAGCATTTCCGCCAGCTTCACCGAGCCGGCAGCCGGCGTCATTCCCACCGCGAGCAGAACCATGTCGACCGGCACTTCCGTCAACTGGTCCGCCACGATGTCTTCGCCGCGGACAAACATCTGCCGGTCACGTTCGATGACCTTGGCCGAGCGGCCACGCACGACGCACACGCCCTCTTCCTTAATGCGCTCGAAGAACTCTTCGTAGCCTTTTCCGAAGGCGCGCATGTCAATGTAGTACTCGTAGCACTTCGCCTCCGGCAGCTTCTCCCGGACGAGGTGCGCGAACTTCAGGGAGTACATGCAGCAGACGCGCGAACAATAAGGGTTGTAATTGTGATCGCGAGACCCCACACAATGAATGATCGCCACCGCCTTAGGCTTGGGTCCGTCAGCATCCAAGACCCACTCGTCCGTCTTCGTTCTTTTATTTTGCCGCTTGGTCTTCAGAACGATCTTGCCGGCGGTCGGCCCGGAGGCATTGCTCAGGCGTTCGAACTCAAGTGCGGTGAGAACGTTGGGATAGATCCCATACCCATAGCGCTCAACCCGTCGCGCATCGAGGACATCGTAACCCGTCGCAACGATGATGTTGCCGACGTTGAGTTCGACAATTTCATCTTTGGCATCCAGGCAAACCGCGCCCTTGTCGCACTTCTTGACGCATGCGCCGCATTTCTTGCCGTCGCTCTGGATCCAGAGACAGGAACGCGGGTCGACGGCGTAAGCGTTGGGGACGGCCTGCGGGAACGAAAGATAGATCGCTTTGCGCGTCGCTATACCGGCGTCGAATTCGCTGGCCACTGAGACGGGACAGAACTGCGCGCACTCGCCACACGCCGTGCATGCCTCGGCATCAACTCGCGGGGTATGCTTGAGCACTTTCACCTGGTATGCGCCCGGCCCGCCCGAGACCTCCTGCACTTCAGACAGGACCATGAGATGGATGTTGGGGTGCTTGCCGGCGACCACCATCTTGGGCGTGAGAATGCAGGCGGCACAGTCGAGGGTGGGAAATGTCTTGTCGAACATCGCCATGTGACCACCAATGGTTGCCGCGCGTTCGATCAAGTGAACCTTGTAACCCGCATCCGCGATCTCCAAAGCAGCCTGGATGCCGGCTATCCCAGCTCCGATGACCAGCGTGTCGGTCTGGACAGGCACGCACCCCGGTTCAGCCGCGAGCGTAAATGGGACGCCATACACCGCGCACGCAAGCACCGCCTTAGCGCGTCCAGCAGTGCGGTCAGACACAGCTCCATGTTCGCGGAAAGAAGCCAGCCGGACCTGCTCCGGGTCGCCGCCCGCCAGAGAAAGCGCGCGTGCGAACGCGGGCTTGTAGAACCCGGGCGAGTCGCCGGCCAGGACCACGGCGTTCAAGCGGGCCTGGCGCATCTCGGCGGCGAGTCCCTCGGGGTCCAGACGCCGAGGGACGGGCATAATCCGCGCCACCATGACACCAGCCAACTGCGCCGCATATTCCGCGACTGCCTCAAGGTCCACCACGCCTTGATCGCTGCCGGCGGGATGACAAAGGTAAACCCCGATCCGCGACTCGGAACTCATGGACCCTCTCCTTTCCCCCAACCCATGAACCCTCTCCTCCTCGTGCTCCTCGATAGCAGCGTCAAAAATCCTTCGGCAAGCTCCTGATCTGGGCGGCCGTGAACACCGGCCCGTCTTTGCAAACGTAGACGGACCCGACATTGCAACGCCCGCATTTGCCGATTCCGCACTTCATGCGGTTTTCGAGCGTGGTATAGATGCGGTCGTCCGGGAACCCCAGTTTGGTGAGTACCGGGAGCGTAAACTTGATCATGATGGGCGGGCCGCAGATGACCGCGAAGTTGTCGGCGGCCGCAGGCGCAGCCTTTTCCAGTAGCACGGGAACGAGGGCGACTTCGCCCTTCCAGTCTGGCGTCTGGCCGCCTGGATCTACCGCTTCCCACAGCTTCAAGTCTGTCCGTTTCGACCACTCCTCCAGTTCTTGCTTGTAGACAAGATCGGCCACCGTGCGCGCCCCATAAACGATCGTCACATCCTTGAACTGGTCGCGAATATCCAGGACGTTCCAGATCAGGCTGCGCACTGGCGCGATGCCGATACCGCCGGCGATAAACACGATCGAGTGCCCCTTCATCTGTTCGATCGGGAAAGAATTCCCATATGGGCCGCGAAAACCCACCGTGTCTCCCACACCCAGCCGGCGCAAGGCCCACGTCACCTTCCCGACAGCCTTGACGCTGCATTCGATGTACCCCTTGCGCGTGGGCGGTGAGGCGATGCAGAACGTGCTCTCTCCTTCGCCAAAGACGGAGTATTCGCCGAATTGCCCGGCGAAAAAGTCGAACCTCTCCGCGACCTTCGGTTCATGGAAGGTCAACTTGTACGTGCGAATGTCAGGAGTCTCGTCCCTCATTTCCTGGATGCGCATCAGGCGTGGCTGATAGAGGTTCATCTGCTGCCCCCCTGGGACTCCGCCCTCGCAAGCTCAATCAGCTGGCCCACGACTTCGGGAAGGTTCATGCCGGCGGGGCAGCCGCGAGAACAGCGGCCACAGCCGGTGCACAAGAACGCGCCGAATCGGCGCGGGTAGATCGAGAACTTGTGCATGACTCGCTGGCGGAACCGTTCGACCTGCGAACTTCGGGGATTGTAGTTGGACGCGTGCAGCGTAAATTTCGTGGTTTGGCACGAGTCCCAGTTCCGGCGGCGTACGCCTCGATCGTAGTGCTCGTGCTCGTCAACGATGTCGAAGCAGTGGCACGTTGGACAGATCGCGGCGCAGATACCGCAGCCGTGGCATCGCAAGGCAATCGACTTCCAAACGTCATGGTCGAATTTCCCCGCCAGCCAAGCGGGCATTTCATCGGGAACAGTGGGCAGGTTTTTCGCCACCTTTTTCTGCGTTGTGCTCGCGAGGGCCTCTGCCTTCTGGATGTCGGTGGCTTCGGCTGCCGGCGCGAGCGGTTGTCTCCTCAACAGCGCCTCTCCTTTCGGGGTAACGGCCTGGGCAAGAAAGCTTCCCTCCAGCGGAGCAAGCAGCACATCGGAACCCTTGGTGGAATCCGGTCCGAGCCCCACGGCCGTGCAAAAGCAGGAGTCATCAGCGACGGTGCAGGCGAGACTGACAATGGTGGTCGCTTCACGCCGCCCGAACCATAGCTCATCGCGATAATCCCAACCCATGACGCGGTCGAGGATCTCAATTCCGGCAGCGTCGCATGGCCGGACACCGAGCAGCACCTTCGGCGGAGATGTGATTGGAATTTCCTCAATCTCGACGTCATTTTTCCGCAGCCGATAGCACAAAAGAACTTCGGATGGAGGGAGGAAGAATTCCTTGAGCGACCGTCGCGGCAGCGGGCCGGCAAAATCGGCTTCCTCGAGACGCTTAATGGGCAGGTAGTCGGCGCGTTCGGGAGCATCCTTGGCACGCACCGGTGCGATCACGCGAATCCCATCCGCGACCAGACTCGCCACGAGCACCGATAAATCCGATGGGGACAAAATTGTCGCCGTCACTGGATGAACTCCTGTTGGTCATCGGTAGAAAAAACTCCCAGAGGCGCCGGTACCGTCGGGTCATCGCAGCTTCTGTAACCAAAACGTTGCTCCACAACCTGGGCAACATATTTGTTAAGGAGCCCCAGCGGAATATTTGCCGGGCAGGCACGTTCACATTCCAGGCAATCCACGCACCGGCCGGCCTGATGCAAGACCCGCATCAATTGCCAGGAACGATTGCTCTGCGGCGTGGGCGAACACTCAATCCACTGGGGCCGGCTCCTATCCGCCGTACAGCGCACACAGAAGCACATGGGGCATACTTCCCGGCAGGCGTGGCAGCGGATGCAACGATCCAGGTGTCCGCTCCAGAAGGCCCAACGCTCGGCGGGCGTCATTCCTGCCAGCTCTGCGAGCTTGTCCTCACGCCGCGTACTTTGTGGTGGAGCCGGTGGCAGCGGCCCGAGGAGATGATCGAAAAGCTTTGGCTCGCGGACGTTGCAGCCGGCACAACGATCGGAGACGTTGTCGACGGTCAACGCAGCGCTCTGGGCAGGGTCCCGCACGACGCCGCCGCAACGGACAGCGATGATTACCACGTCTTCGCGCTTGATCTGCGCCTCACGAATCAGGCCGGCAACAGCGCGCGCGTCGCACCCTTTGACCACGACGGCAGGTTTGCCAAGCTTGGCGATCTGGCGCCGCCGCGGGTTCAGATAGGCGGCCAGGTTGTGTACGCAGCGCGTGTCGAAGATGAGCTTCTCCGCTTGCGCCGGTTCGGTGACGAAGACGGGGCGTACTCCGCGCGGGCCCTCTTCGTATCCAATTACAACTTTGACCGAGCCGTCGATTAGAAGCTTTTGAGCAAGCTCACGCAGCTCCTTCATGGTAAGTGTCCACCCCCCCG
Organism: Terriglobia bacterium; assembly: GCA_020072845.1. Taxonomy (NCBI): domain Bacteria; kingdom Pseudomonadati; phylum Acidobacteriota; class Terriglobia; species Terriglobia bacterium. The sequence continues at coordinate 48,996 of JAIQGF010000014.1, read as the reverse complement.
GTGGAACTACGCTGGTTCCTCGGGTGCGGTCCAAGCTGCCGGACACGTTCCGTGGTTTCGTTCACCAGTTGTTGCCACTTTCCTCCCTCGGCGGCGGATACCCAGGAAAAGGTCACACGATGAGGGTCCACGCCCAGAAACGCAAGGAGGTCATGCAGAATGGCAAGGCGGCGTCGCGCGTAGTAGTTGCCCGTACTGTAGTGGCAATCTCCGGGATGGCAACCACTGACGATAACACCATCAGCGCCGCGCTCGAGCGCTTTCATGACAAAGAGCGGGTTCACGCGACTGCTGCAAGGCAGGCGGACAACCCGTACGTTCGGTGCCATTTTCAGCCGGCTGGTACCCGCCAGATCGGCTCCTGTGTAGGTGCACCAGTTGCACACAAAAGCCAAAATCTTCGGCTCAAAGCCAGGGCCGTGCGCGAAAGTTACCGCCCAATTAGCGGTCGCTTCATCCAGGGCAACCATCTCTGCCGCTGCGTCCTGGATCTGCACGAGCCCGCCGTTGTTCTCTTCATTCTCCGTACCCATGTTGGATCCCCTCTTCCTCGGCGCTGGCCGGAGACGCGCGTTGCAAGCGCCGCGTCAACCCCGGCCAACGCCGTGAAGATCGGTTATGTATGCCGGTGATTTGCGTCGCCAATTAAGTAAATAAGTTCGGTACTCCTGGCTAATGTAGCCATTGCTGAACATCAGTTTGTAGCCACTGCTCCGGGTTCAGGTCCTCAGGCTTCGACAGGCAGTTGATGCCGTAGGCGAGGTAGCCATCGAACGGAGGAATGGCGCACCTAAGATTGCAAGCACAACAATGCAACCAGGGCATTCCGTTAGGCTCTGAAGATGCGTGATCGGTATCTGGGGCGATAGGCGGTGAACGGGTTTCCGACGCAGAAGACATCAGGCGCCTCCGAGACTGAAGCACTGGGCTCGGGGCGAGCCCCGACGCAGATGTCCTTCGGCTGTTTGCGAAGCACCTACGCAGCCGAAACTACCGCTCGAAAATCCTCACAGGGGCCGAAATCGCATACCCTCAATCGCAACCGCAACAAGGTTGCCGCCCGCACAAACTCTTTGCTTGGGCCCTAGGCGCTGCCAATCCTGGTTCGCGTATCGGACGACCGCTGGGAGAGATCAGACTTTGTGCCGTCGAGATATAAGGGCCGTCCGGAGTACGACTAGCGAACTCGGACCAGACCCCGACCTCACACGAGATTGCGCCCCCGGCGCAATTCATGCTCTGGTCACCACCCTTTATGAAAAAAAAATGATCATTCTCGCCCGCGATCGTGGGAAGTGATCGGGTTTCTGTCAGTCGAGACATTGAGGAGCTCCAGACAACCGCATTCGGTACTGGTCCCCAAGCTCGCTTTTGCGGCGGAACCGCAATTCTCGCCTGGGGGCGCTCCCTGCCCTGTACTTCACTTTCATGCTACGTCCGTTCAACAAGCGAGTCAACGAGCCACGTGCGCAATTAACCACCGTATGTTTCTTTTTGGGATCGGGAATTTACCGCGAGAATAGAACCTCACGCACACACCTGTCGCTGTGGCGTCACCGCGCTATCGGCCTGGTCCGCTTCGGCTTCCGACAACGTCGTGCGGCTGCTCGCCTTAGCGGGCGGAATGCTGCGCACCCGCAAGTACAATACCGGGATGATAAACAGGTTCAGCATCGTGGAAATCACCATCCCACCGAATACCGTGGTGCCGACGCCCTGCGGATCCTGCTCCGCTGGCGAACACCAGCGGCAGCGCCCCAAGGATGAAGGCCACCGAAGTCATCAAGATCACCACGATGACGTGGCCACGCCTCATTGCCGCGAGCGCAACAGTGAGCTTGATTTGCGACCACAGGGCCGATGGCGAACAGTGGAATTCGGGGCATTATTGATGGTGAAAACAGGGCCGTGGGCGTTGAAAAAGTCGCTAGGAAGGAATCTGATGGCCGCTGCGAAGTCCAAAAGTGGGGAGTACTTGGACGGCGTAAGCCGTGGGCATGGCACGTCAAGCAGGCCACAGTGGGCGGCTAGTTGGGTTGCCGACTGGGAACATGACTGCGATTTCCCGGCGCATTTCCCGAAGGGGACAAACCGAAAGTGCCGTGCGGGGTCGCCCCTGCCACACCGCGGGAATCCCGACTTGCTTCCTACCTAGCGGCTTCGATGTTCTGAGCCGTTGCGCCGGGCTAAGCCGCCTTCTTCTTCCTCCCCATCTTCCCCTGTGCCCAGCGCTTTTTCAGCAACTCGGAAAGGCGCTTCCGGCCGGCGGCGGTCATGTGGCCACGGCGGCGCTTCCTTGGGACAGATCGGAGTCCAGCAGTTCGACCGCGTCGTCCTGCTGAATTCGCACCTTCAAGCGCAGAAATGGCCTGATTCAAACGGGCTCGTTCTGCCTTAAGTTCGTCGATGATTCGGCTAAGGTCCACAGAGTTCTCCTATTTGTCGATTTGCGCAGCGGCCCGGGAAGCGGAGGAGTATACCACCCCACGTGCGATCTCGGGCTGCAATCGGAGTTGGGGCGTTGCGGGTTCTCAACACTTACGGGTCGAACGGTGCATGTCAGTATCCGCGTCCTGACACATGTCCTGCGATACTCGGCGGCTAGGGTGCTGGCTGCCCCATTCCCCGTCGGGCGTGTGGGTTTCCGCGGCTGCAGGATTGAGAATCTACCTACGCGCCTACCTAAGCGCCTCAGCGGAATGGACCGTCTCTACTTGACCGGGTTGACTGATCAGCAGGTCAGAGCCGCAATCCGAACAACGACCGTGGCAATCCAGGGTGCAAACCCTGGCACAGGCCTCGCACCACCAGCTTTCCATGGGAGCACCCCTTCCCCTTCGTAGATAGAGACGATGCTACCCCAGTCATCGCGCGCGTCAACACATCTGAACCAAAATGATCACCATGCAGGGATTACGAGCCCGAGCAGATGGGCGCAACTCCCTGCTGGGGGTTACTGGTGTTATGGTTCTGGACAGACAGGCAGCTAGGGAAGTCCCATGCGCGCCGGAGTAGTCCGCCCTGCGCAGCACTCCAGCCAGCCAAAACAGGGCTGGCTGGGGCCCGCTGCTTCGGGCAGTCCACTCCCGTTCTTCGGGTGAACTGAACGTCAAATCTGTAGCTTAACTCTCAGAACCAGGCAGTCTCACTTCCGCTGACGTGGGACACCAGGACCAGGCCCTTGATACTAGCCTCGCTCCACCCTCTAGTCACTCCACTGTGCTAAGAAGTGTTTCGGCGCGAGGACCAACCAATCCAACCGGGCTCACGCACGTCTTCTTCTTCCATTCGGCGCTGCCGGGCGGCCATGATGCCCGAACGTCCCAGGTAGCCAATCACTCGGCGGGGATTCTTCGGGTCGACCACGGGTAAACGACCGATATTGTGGCGCAGCATCTTGTTCGATGCGTCGTGCAACGACTCCTCCGGATACGTGACCATCACATCGCGCGTGCCCGCATCCAGCACGCTCAGGTCGCCCGTTGGATGTTTGTCGAGGGCGCGAAGGACGTCGCCGCGGGTAATGATGCCCGCCAGGTTGCCCTCGGGATCGAGAATCACCAGGCCTTGATGGCCGCTGACGGCCGGATCGTGGCGCGAGATGCGGTCCGCAAGTTCCGAAACACGCATTGCGCTCGAGATTGCCGGGATATCTCCGTCCATCGTCTCTTCGACGGCGACCTGCTGGAGCACGTCGGCTTCGTAATCCTGATGGATGCGCAGACCCCGGCGGGCGAGCTTCTCGGTCATGATCGAGGATTTCGGCATGAAGAGCATCGCTATGCCATCAGCGATTACGGTGACGAGCATGAGAGGCAGCACTGAGTCGTAGTCACGGGTGATCTCAAACGCGAAGATGATGAAGGTGAATGCCGCGCGCGAAGCAGCGCCAAACACGGCTCCCATCGCTACCAGTGCGAACGCTCCCGGTGCAAGCCCGGCCGTCGGAAAGAAACGGTCGATCACCATGGCGTAGGCTCCGCCTAGCGCCGCACTCGACATGAACATCGGAGCGAGCAGGCCGCCGGAGGTCCCCGACCCGAGTGACACAATGAGTGCCACCGCCTTCGCGATCATGACGACCAGGAGCAACTTGAGCGCGAGGTTGGCGTTTAGGATGTCGCCGATCGTGTCGTAGCCGACGCCGAAAACTCGGGGAACGAAGTATCCGATGATGCCCAGCCCGAGCGCACCAATGGCGGGCCACCACAGTTCGTCAATCGGAAGCTTCTCGAACTGGTCCTCGACCCAGTACAGCGCATTGCTGAACCCAACCGCAGCCAGTCCGCAGATCACTCCCAGAAGGAGGTAGAAAGGCAGCGCCCCTGGTATGCCAAAGTCGACAGGGGCGACCTTAAACATGGGACCACCCCCGAGCAGTTGGACGTGTACCGCGGTAGCCAAGGTGCTTGCGATCACCAGGGGAATGAAGGACCGCGATTTGAATTCGAAGAGCAGCAATTCGATGGCGAGGATCACCCCAGCGATCGGAGTGTTAAAGGTAGCGGACATTCCGGCTGCTGCGCCGCAGGCGAGCAGCACTTTCCGCTCCGCTGCCGTGGTATGAAGGACTTGGCCGACCAGCGAGCCCATCGCGCCCCCGGTTTGAATGATCGGTCCCTCCGCGCCGAACGGCCCGCCGGTGCCAATGGCGATCGCGGCCGAGAGGGGCTTGAGGATCGCGACTCGTGGTGCAATCCGGCTCCGGTTCATCAGAACAGCCTCCATCGCCTCTGGAATCCCGTGCCCCTTAATCTTCGAGGTTCCATACTTCGCCATGAGGCCGACGATAAGCCCGCCGATGACGGGAGTGACGATCGCCCACAGACCAAGATGGTTCAGCCGGGCGCTGGTGAAGTCGAACGCGAATCGGTGATAGAAGAAGACGTTCGTGAACAGCGCAATCAGGTTGTAGAGAGCGTAAGCAATCACGCCGGCGATCAGGCCGATCGCGCCGGCCAGCAAAGACACCAGCGCCATCCGAAATTGGGCGGGCGGTGTAACGAAGGATGCTCCGGTCGGCGCGACTGCAAGTTTGCCGCCGTTCATGAATTGGGAATTCTTACTGCTATCTCGCCCGGGAAGGGGTTGATCGCCGTTCTGGTCCGACATGCCTAACCTGTTCTCCGTTTCTGTCAGGCAGGCCTGCGTCCCGCCCACTCGTGTTCTTGATCGAACTCATCACTCGCCGGAGAGCTCCGAACAATGCGGGACCTTCCTTGCGCAGTTCGGCCCGGTGGTGTAGCGATAGTTCGCGCAGCACTCTCTCTCCCTTGGGAGTGAGCGTGAGGAGGACCTCGCGACGGTCATTCTCGCCCTCTTGTCGCTGCACATATCCGCGGGTGGCAAGACGGTTCACCAGTTCCACCGTGCTGGGGTGCCGGATTTGCAGCCGCTCTGCCAGTTCCCCAATCCGCGGGCGCGTTCCGCGTGGAAGGCCTTTCAGAGCCAACATCAGTTGATGTTGGCGGGGTTCGAGGCCTAGTCCGCGAACAGCAACCTCACTCAAGTGGAGGAAGCGTCGAATCTGGTGCCGCAAATCGGCCAAGGACTTGTAGTCCCTCGGTGTGAGTGCTTTTCCCATGGATCAAATCCATCACAATATCGTATCACGATATATCAACCTTGGGCAACACATGGTGCACTTTTGGAATAAGAACGGCCAAGACCGCTCAGCCCCTTGCCTGCCGTTAAGATCCCCAGGTCACCAGCAGGTACGGCCATTGCGGTCATCAGCCCGCTGTTGGCTTTTTCGCCGGCCCAGACAGGGATGGCCGCTGCCCCCCAGGCCAGGAGAATGATCCCGCTCCGACTGAAGAATCCGCCTATTGTGTAGCGATGCGGTTTCGATCTTCCCCCTTGCCGTCGCGCGGCGAACCATACATTCGCAGAGAGCAGAGGCTCTGGTCGTGTTGTGGAACAGGCGTGGGCTGAGGATTGCCCGCAAGGACATCGTCCTGAATCAGCAGAACATGCCGCTGGGAGTGCGAAGCCAACAACGCCTGAGGTGAACAACATCGCCGCAGGGCGGATCCCGTTTTCATGCTCATGCTGATCATCTGCGGCTGGTTAAAAAGTCAGGCGTGGGGGCCGCTTTGCCCACGCCTGCAAAACCGCCGAACGTTCGGCGGAAACGACATCTATTGGTGATTTGGTTCCGTGGCGCGCGCCATGTTTGTGGCCCCCGCTGCCTTCACGATGACTACGCCTTTCATCCCGCTGGCCTCGTGAAGCGTGCACACGTAGCGATACACTCCCGGCACTGTGAATGTATGAACGAAGGTCTGTCCCGGTTGCAGGTAGCCTGAATCAAACGTTGGTGCACCACGTGGCAGATGGACGTCTGCTACCACAGTCGCCTTGGCAGGGTCTGCAACCACGTTGTGGATCGTCGAAGAAGTGTTCCTCCATACGACTTCCTGGCCCACGTTGACGATGATGTCCGGTTGCAGGAACGTCATATCCCCCATCCCCACGGTAACGGCGCCCGCGGGAGCGGCGTTCGCCCGTGCCAATCGTCTTTTTTCTGAGCTGCGCAATTGCGCCAACGACTCATTCGTGTGGCAAGACGGAGCGAGCTGATCGATCGCCTCCACGATGAACCAATGCTTACCGTCGTAGCCCGGGTCACGATCCAAGTGTCCGGTGACATGGACCAGTGCATTTACATTTTGCGCGAAGGCCAGCGGACTGTCCCTCAACAGGCCGGATCTAGGCTCCAACTCATACGATTCTTGCGAATGAAATAACGTCAGCTTGGGAATTCCGATTGGGCCAGCGAAGGTGAGGCAGCCGTCCAGCTGTGCTGCTCCCGGCCGCTGCACCCGCCCGCGGTGGTCCCGAACATTTGAGCCCGGTATAGTCGCCGTAGCGGTTGCGTTCGCTGGATGATTCATCTCCCTCATCATGCGCATGTGGCTGTTCTCGCTGTCCGAGCCGCTCGTATCGGAAGCCGCTAAGGGCGGAGACGCCGCATCCATGCCGCCCTTGCCGACGATCTCGACCATCGGGGTCGGCCCCGCCACAGGGGATTGGTGGACATCAGCGACAGCCGAGGCGGGCCCGGCATGCATCAGCTGTGCGGTCATCTCGCCCTGTACCTTCAGCGTGCCCATCAGGCCCTTGGCCATGCGAGCCATGGCGTGGTCCATGAAATTAAACTGTCCGGGCATTACGGCCTTGAGTTCGAGGATGGCCGCACCGCCTGGTGGGACACTTGCGGTCTGGACGCCATTGAGCGGAGGCGAAGTGAGGGAGCCAAGCTGGTAGTCGCGGGTGAAAATTTCGCCCACGACGTGCAGGGAAGACGTCTCATTCGGGCCGGCATCGCCGAAGAAAAACCGGACGGTCTCGCCGGGGTGGGCTTGCAGAGGATACTTTTTGGTCAGCGCATCCACAGCGCCATTGAACACGAAATACTCGGGCGATTCCTGCATCAGGTTGGCTTCACTGAAGCTTTGCATTCCCGTTTTCCCCTTGGCAGCGGTGGTGTAGATTTCGCCCTGCATCACGTAGTACTCGTGATCGACGCGCGACAATCCACCCTGCGGTTCGACCAGGATCAGCCCGTACATGCCGTTGGCAATGTGATCGGCAATCATGGGCGTGCCGCAGTGGTAGACGAACAGGCCCGGTGTGGTCGCTTGAAAGGTGAACGTCTTCTCCGTGCCGGGCAGAACCTGCGAGAAAGCAGCACCGCCTCCGGGTCCGATGGCCGCATGGAAGTCGATGGAATGGACCATGTGGCTGGAAGGACTATTGTGCAACGTGACCTCGACGGTGTCGCCCTCGCGAACGCGAATCATGGGGCCGGGGACCTTGCCGTTGAAGGTCCAGTAGCGATAAGTCGTGCCGGTAGCCGGATCCAACTCACCGACGACTTCCGCGGCCGTCAACTCAACCTTTACCGTGGTGGGCGGGCGGTTCCCGACCGGCGGCGGGACATCGGCGGCATCGCGGACGACGTCGACCACCTGGGCGGAAGCATGCCGGGATGAAGCCATGCCCTCCATGCCCTTCATGGCCTCCATCCCCTGGGCCACCGCGTCGCTCCCACCGAGGGCGAGGAACGAAAGCAATACGGTCATGAGCGCTGCAAAACCGAGCGAATTGAATGATTGCTTGTATGCATATGCGACCTCCAACACCATGATCCTAGAATATCGCGACACGATATGCTGTGACTAAAGTCCGCATCTCGATCATGCCGGTGGTTCGATCTCTCAGTCGTAACTTGTCTGGGAAAGAGGAGGTCCGCAGCTTCGACCGACTTATTGGACCCGGGACGCCCCAGGAGGAATCTAAGAATTGAGGTTTCGCAAATATATGGCGAGTGAAAGCGATTTGCGAAGCCGCCGGGATCAAGCACTCATAGTCGCCGAAATAGACCGTGATCCGGAAGATCGTTGCGTTGCGCCCGGAGACACAGCAGCCATCCGTGAGAAGATGATGGACAAAACATTGGCCGACTCGTATCCGGCGAGCGATCCACCCTCTTCGCTTCCGAACCCCTCGATCGATTCGCTGCGAGTGGAAGCATCCTCAGAATGGAGCCGCGACAGAGCCGCGTGAGTTTCCAGTTTTGGCAGCAACTCGCACGTCGTGACAAAAGTCACATCATGTCGTGATGCGATCAGTACCATAGAACATGAGTGCAATGGCAAGGAGCGGCCGTCGCGGTGCCGCTCCTGGCCGAAAGGGGTGCCCATGAGTGACTTCCGGGTTTCCGCACAGCCGACTGACCGTCAACAAACTGCAAATTTAAAAGCGAAGGGGGAGATTATCCCGGCCGAAGCAGATCGAGTGGTGGAACTTGCGAGTTACCAGCAAGGATCGGTGGTCAGCCGTGTTCTCATCCGGCGCAGCACAGGGAATGTCACACTGTTCGCGTTTGACGAAGGTCAGGAGCTGAGTGAGCACACTGCGCCCTTCGACGCCTTGGTACATGTGCTGGAAGGTAAGGTAGAAATTGTGATTGCCGGCAAGCCGTTCCAACTTGGCGCCGGCGAGGTGATCTTGATGCCGGCTAACCAGCCACACGCGCTGCGAGCAATTTCCAAGTTCAAGATGCTGCTTATCATGATCCGGTCCTGAGAAGGGTCAGGGCGACGAAGGAGACTACCGATCATGCCGGTCCAGATTGGAAGCAAAACGAGCGACTTCTCTGATCCTACGGGGCTGATGTCCGATTGTCATCGTCGCATTGAAATGTTCCTGAACGCTCTCAGGGCAGCAGCCGATTTTAGTGGCCGGCAACTTGCCGAAGATGAGCGACGGGCCCTCGATACGGCGCTGCGCTACTTTCGCGAAGCTGCACCGAAACACAATGCTGACGAGGAGGAATCCCTGTTTCCTCGTCTCCGCGGTGTGCCAGATCCTGACGTGCACTCGGCGCTAGGGGATGTTGTCCGACTTGAGCAGGAGCACCGCTGGGCAGCTCCGTTGCACGCGGAGGTGGATCGTTTAGGGCAGCAGTGGCTTCTTAAAGGCCGACTCGCAAGGAACCAGGCTCAGGCATTCCAATCCGCTGTCGCCAAACTGGAGTCCATGTACCGCACTCATATTGAGTTCGAGGATAGAGTCCTCTTCCCGCTCGCAGCCCGAGTGCTCTCCCCAGCCCAGAGCGCAGAGATTGCACAAGAGATGGCGAAGCGCCGCAACGTGAGCAGCTTTGCAGTGCAAGAGCTTCAGCCCCGCGATACTGGCGGAAACAGCACATTTAGCTCTTCCGAAATTAGTTCCGAGTCGTGCTCGGGAGGCACAAAATGAGCGTCACGCCCGCTTCTGATTTGCTGCGCTCGGAGCATCGCCTGGTTGAGACGCAGATCGACCAGCTTCTGCACGCGGTCAAGCACCCCGCAGGCGATATCGTTTCCGACGTACGCCGGGTACTGTCTGGCATACAGTACCTGTCACGGCCTCACTTCCAGAAGGAGGAAAACGTCTTTTATCCTTCCCTGCGCTCTCAGCTGCCGGAGTTGCTGTCACAGTTGGACGAGCAACATGAGTATGTCCGTGAGGTTGAACGGCACCTCGTCGGGCTTCTGGAATCTATCCAAGGCTGTCCGGATGAGCGGCAACGTGCGGAGATTGTTCGCTTCTCGACAGAGCTCTGCGACGTGATCCAACACCACATCGTGGATGAAGAGGATCAGCTGCTGCGACTTGCCGATTCCACGCTCTCGAGAGAAGAGCAGGTCACCCTCGCTGCGAAAATGACAGAGTTGGAGCACCTCATCTGCACGACTGGAGTCGCGCTAGAGCACGAAAGTATCGAGCAAGCCCAGCACGAACACCGGGTTAAATAGCAGTGGCTACGCAGAAGATCACTTCTGACCCGTCTACCGCGTCAGCACCGGAGTACGTCTTTCAGATGGCGCTGGCGCGGGAAATCGGTTTGTCTCGCCTGCTGGTCGCCTATATCGGCAGCGGTATCGCGTTCATGCTACTGCCCGGCACATTTCTGGGCGTCTGGAATCTCATTTCGGCTCCGCCTGTGGCTTTCGCGAGCAAGTAATTCCGCGGAATCTCACCATGCGATAACTCCCGGAGCGGGTTCGCGACGACAGATGGCTGCTGAGCGCTGCCTTTGAATGTAAGAACGCGATGGAAGTCGCTTCGACATCTTCATAGCGAGGCTAAGTTGGCAAGCTCCTCGAAGAGCAGGATGGCGATGTGCTGCGCGAGGGGATTCGCGCGCTGTCCGAGCCGTGGATGGAAACGGAAGTGGCCGGAATAATTGACGCCGCGCGCCATGAACGCAGCGGCGTACCGCTATGGAACGGCACGCCGAAGTGGGAAACGCAGATGAGCATGATCGGGCTCGCAATTTCAAGGTCCCGCGGGGCACCTAACCTTCGTCCTGGCGCATCGAATGCCGCTCGTCACTCTGACTGATACGAAGGTATCGACCGACACTATCGTCCAATAGATTCGCCTTGAGGCTCGTGGTGTGATCGCAACTGTGCATCGCGTCCGAACTAATCGGAGAGGTGCGACGAGCATTTGTATCCGCAGTTGGATGACTTGCTCGACGACTGGCAAGCCTCCTACCGCCCGACATTCGATGGTATCCGGCTGTTGGGCACTCGGTGGTCGCCACGCTCGTATGAACTGCGGGATTTCCTGGCGCGCAATCATGTGCCGTACCAGTGGATCGACGTGGAGCTTTCCGCCAACGATCCGGAAACCAAGCGACTGTTGGAGGCGCTGGGCCCGGAGGCGGCGAATCTGCCGGTGGTTCTGTTCCCCGACGGGACCAAGCTCTTGGACAGCGTGCCGACACAGGTTGCGCAAAGGATTGGATTGCGGACGCGGGCGCAAACCGACTTTTACGATCTGGCCATTGTGGGCGGAGGACCGGCCGGACTGGCGGCAGCCGTGTATGGCGCGTCGGAAGGGCTGCACACCGTGATGATTGAGCGGGAAGCGCCAGGCGGCCAGGCAGGAATGAGCTCGCGCATCGAGAATTACCTGGGGTTCCCGAACGGGCTCAGCGGCGGCGACCTGGCGCGTCGCGCGGTGGTGCAGGCGCAGCGTTTTGGGGTGGAGATCCTGTCGCCGCAGGAGGCGGTCGGCGTCCGCATCGAAGGGCCGTACCGGATTATCAAGCTGGCGGACGGCAGCGAGATCTCCTGCCACGCACTGATGATTGCGGCGGGTGTGCAGTGGCGGCGACTGGAAGCTCCGGGAATCGACCGCTTGCAGGGCGCCGGTGTTTACTACGGCGGCGGCGCAACCGAAGCGCTGTCGTGCAAGGGCGAGATCGTGTATGTCGTGGGCGGCGCGAATTCGGCAGGCCAGGCCGCCATGAATTTCTCCAAGTATGCCGAACGCGTGGTCATCCTGGTGCGGGGAACGTCGCTCGCAAGCAGCATGTCACAGTACCTGATCGACCAGATCAAAGAGACACCCAACATTCAGTTGTGGAGCCAAGCCAGCGTGGTCGAAGTGCATGGTGACAATCACCTGGAGGAAGTTTCGGTGCTGTGTTCGGACACCGGCAAGACCGAGCGCGTGCCGGCGAACGCCATGTTCATCTTTATCGGAGCGCTGCCGCGAACGAAATGGCTGACGGATGTGGTTGAGCGAGACGAACGCGGATTCATCCTGACCGGCCCCGATCTCACACGGGACGGACAACGTGCCAAGGGATGGACGCTGGACAGGGATCCGTTCCTGCTGGAGACCAATGTTCCCGGGCTGTTTGCGGTGGGCGACGTGCGCCATGGGTCGGTCAAGCGCGTGGCTTCCGGAGTCGGTGAAGGATCGGTGGCTGTGCAATTCGTCCATCAGTACCTGAGCAAGGTCTAAATGGTCGAGACATCGGAACTCCTTCGCGTCCCGGCATTCGCCGACCTGCCTGAGGACCAGCTTGCCTGGTTCCTCAGCCAGTCGGAAGAGCTGCATTTCAGCCCCGGAGAAACCTACGTGCGCGCGAATGATCCGGCAGATGCGATGTTTGTGATTCTGGAAGGAGAACTGCAAGCGCGGGGAGAATTTGGAGGCGAAATCGTCGTCATTCCAATGAAGACGGGCGATGTGACCGGCGCGCTCCCGTTTTCCAGGATGAAGCAGGCCATGGTCACGGGGCGGGCGCTTTCGGCAAGTCGCCTCTTGCGTTTTCCAGCAGCGCTGTTTCCAGAACTGGTGCAGAAGATGCCGGAACTGGCCAAACGGCTGGTCGGCGTGATGTCGGACAGAATCCGCGAAGTTACGCGCATCGAGCAACAGCGAGACCGGCTGGCTGCGCTGGGAAAGCTTTCGGCTGGGCTGGCGCATGAGCTCAACAACCCAGCGTCCGCCGCCAAACGTGCCGCCAGCCAATTGCGTGACATCCTGAATCGGATCAGAGACGCGAGTCACGAGCTAGGACGGCGCGAGCTGACACCGGCGCAAAAAGCGGAAATCGAAAAGCTGGAAGCTTCGCTTACCACACTGGACGGACCTCCGCCCGATGCCCTGACGATCAGAGACCTGGAAGAGCAGATCGAGTCGTGGTTGCACGGTCACGGGCAAAACGACCTGTGGCAATTGCCCTCCGACCTGGCGAGCAAGAATATCAAGCCGGCAGTTTTGGAATCGTTGTTTGCGACACTCGATCCCGATACCGCCCGAGCCGCGCTGGTGAGGATTGCGGCGTCGCTGGAAGTGGCGACGCTGCTGAATGAAATCGAGAGCAGCACGTCGCGGATTTCCGAGCTGGTGCTGGCGATCAAGGAATACACGTTCATGGACCAGGCGCCGCTGCAGAACGTGGACATCGTGAAGAGCCTGGAAAACACGCTTACAATACTGAACCACAAGCTCAAGCGGCGCGCCGTTGTGGTGCGGCGCGAGTACGAGCAGGTCTCCCTCCTGGTGAATTCGTTCGGCAGCGAACTGAACCAGGTCTGGACCAACATCATCGACAATGCCATTGACGCGATGGGGGGCAATGGCGAGCTTCGCGTCCGGACATATCGAGAGGACACGTGCGTGGTCGTCGAGATCGGCGACAACGGCCCGGGAATTCCGCCCGAGATCAAGCCGCGTATCTTTGAGCCTTTCTTCACGACCAAGGGAGTCGGGGAGGGCACCGGACTGGGGCTGGATACGGTGCAGCGAATTGTGAGGAAGCACAGAGGCAATATTCAGGTCACATCGAAGCCGGGCGATACACGATTTCAAGTGTGGCTCCCGCTGGCGGACGCTCCGGGATAGAGCGGTTGTTTGATTCGAATGGAGATAACAACCAGCCAACGTGCCCAGAGATCATGCAACGGAATGAATTATTCGGAAGACTACGAATCGCCCTGCAAATCGCGTCCGAAGAGCGTGTCCATCGCGGGACCTCTGCGCCGCGATGTACGCGAGTGGATCCTCAGGGAGCAAGACAGAAGTGCTTAGCTGATGCCAACACAGTGGGGGCAGAAGTGGAAAATCCTCATCCGAAAGGAAAACAAACCAATGAGAGCAAGTAATGCAGTTCGACTGGAGAGGCGAGAGAAAGCTACGATCGGGATCACCGGCGATCTCAACCCGAGTGAAGTTGCGGAAATTACAACTGCCTTGCGCCAATTGCTTGGCGACGTATTCGTACTCTACCTGAAAACCAAGAATTTCCACTGGCACATGAGCGGGCGCCACTTCAGAGATTTCCACCTGCTCCTGGACGAGCACGCCGACCAGATCTTCACCATGACCGACGACATCGCGGAACGCGCACGCAAGATCGGCGGGACCACGCTGCGCTCCATCAGCGATATCTCACGGCATCAACGGTTGCAAGACAACAACGAGGAATCTGTCGCTCCCCTGGACATGCTGGCGGAGCTGGCGGCTGACAACCGGCGACTCACTCGGTTCCTGCGTGCAACCCACGAGATTTGCGATCGGAACAACGATGTGGCCACAGCCAGCCTGATTGAAAACTGGATCGACCAGACGGAACGCCGCACGTGGTTCTTATCCGAAATTCAGCGGGATCGCCGAGCGAGCTGAACACCACTGACATTGCAGAACACTGAGCGGTCAAACGCAGACGCGCTCACAGATATAAGGAGGATTGTGAACGCCGGCCTCCCCCGTGAAGTCAGGTGGCACCGGAGAGGCCAAAGTCACGGACAAGACGATCGTCATCCCAGGACACGGTCAGGTTGGCAACAAGTCTCAACTCACCTTCTACCGCGACCTGCTCGTGCCCGTCCGCGAGAAGGTGGCGACTCTCAAAAGGCAAGGCAGATCTCTCGACGAGATTGTTGCTGCCGAAGCCGGAGGAAATAGCACGCGTGATCCTGTTCTTGTGCAGCGACGATGCCAAATTGATCCATGGTGCAGCCGTGCCGGTGTATGGAGGCATCTAAGAAGTCTTCTGCGAGACGCGCGAAGGCGCCCTGACGGACGCCGGGGCCGTATTCATTTACGGAGACTCTCAGCATTTGGAGACGGACATGTCGATTCGACCAGTGAAGCGGCTCATCAAGTCGAAGCCGACTCTCGAAGGCGCAGGCGTGCATTTGCGCCGGGCCTTCGGCTTCGGTAACACGTCTGACTTCGACCCCTTTCTTCTCTTGGATGACTTCCGCAATGACGTTCCGGAAGATTACTTGGCGGGCTTCCCGTGGCATCCGCACCGCGGCATTGAAACCATCACTTACGTGTTGGCTGGAACCGTGGCACACGGCGACAGCATGGGAAACAACGGGGTTATTGCGGCCGGCGACGTGCAATGGATGACCGCGGGTAGCGGAATCATCCACCAGGAGATGCCGAAGGGTGACCAGACGGGGCGGATGCATGGTTTCCAGCTGTGGGCGAATCTACCGTCCTCACTCAAAATGACCTCGCCGCGTTATCAGGAGGTGAAGGCGCCTGAAATTCCAGAGGTCAAGGATGACGATGGCACTCACGTTCGAATTGTCTGCGGCAATTTTTGGGGGAAGACGGGCCCCGTGGAGGGGATAGCCGCCGATCCCATCTACCTTGACGTTGCGGTATCTCCTGGCCGGAGGAAGACCCTCTCAGTCGAGACCAATCGGCACGCGTTTGCTTATGTTTTCGCGGGCAGCGGAAAGTTCTGCAATGCATCGGGTCCACTGGCGGTGCCGACGGAAGCGGTGAAATGGGCGGATACTGCACCTCCGACCGAGGCCGACAACCGCTCGCTCATCCTCTTCGATCGCGGCGACGAGGTCACGGTACAAGCGGGAGACGACGGCATCCGGTTTCTCCTAGTCTCGGGAAAGCCGCTGCAGGAGCCGGTTGCATGGTACGGCCCGATTGTGATGAACACGCAGGAGCAGCTTAGGCAGGCATTCGAGGAACTAGAACAGGGGAAGTTTCTAAAGTAGTTCTGACGATGTGCAATAGCGTCCGACCGATTCGTTGCGCCTCAGCCGGACGCTGTTGTTGGTGAGAAATAACTCCGGCGACCTTGCGACCAAATCGCGTTGACATTCATCAAGAGGTGGAGGCCGCTTGCAAAGTCCCATGGCGATTAGCCCCAGTGTTGCACGCCTCGCGCCCGGTGGACCGGGAATTGAACCTCGGTGGACGCGCGGCGCTAAAGTCGGCGTTGGGACAGCCTATTCAACTTCCAGCCGCGTCTGGTACACGCTCGACTACGGGTGTGTGACCGAGGTTTATTATCCGACGATCGATTCACCCCAGATCCGTGATCTGCAGTTCCTGATCACTGACGGCGAGAGTTTTTTCCACGACGAGCGCAGGAACTTTGTCGGGCAGATCGATTGCATTGCAGAAGCGGCGCTCGGCTTTGAAGTCACCAAGCGAGAGAAACAAGGTCGTTACGCCATCCACAAGACCATTCTTGGCGACCCGCATCAGAACTGCCTTCTCATTCACACCCGGCTGGAAGCGCCTCCGGAATTGTTGGCCAAGCTGCGCATGTATGTGCTGTGTGCGCCGCACCTGGAGATTGGAGGCTGGCACAACAACGGAGAAGTGCTGCAGACAAAAGGGCGCACAGTCCTGGTCGCCCACAAAGGCAATACATGGCTGGTGCTTGGCGCCACCGTTCCGTTGACCGAGTGCTCCTGCGGTTATGTGGGCGTGAACGATGGATGGACGGATCTGGCTGACAATTATCGCCTGGACTGGCGATACGAGGCGGCACTCGACGGCAACATCGCTTTGACCGGCGGGCTCGATCTTTCCCGGGGCGCCGAATTCACGGTTGGATTGGCATTTGGCACTACCCGGCACGACGCTCTCAGTTCACTGGTGCAGTCGTTGAGCATCCCCTTCGAGCAGATACGCGAGTCTTTCATCCGGCAATGGGAGCGCACGTCCAAGCGGTTTGCTCTGGCGGCCGCATCCAACAATTCCACGCTGTTCGAGCGCAGCGTCAATCTACTGCTGGCGCATGAGGACAAGACGTATCCCGGCGCGATGATCGCGTCGCTCAGTATCCCCTGGGGCGATGAAAAGAGCGACGAAGAGCTTGGCGGCTACCATCTAGTATGGACGCGTGACATGGTGAAGTGCGTGAGCGCGTTGCTGGCGGTCGGCGACTTGAGCACGCCCTTGCGCGCACTCATTTATCTTGCCGTGTCGCAGCGCGAAGACGGCGGCTTTTACCAGAATTTCTGGATCGACGGGCGGCCATACTGGTTGGGCGCACAACTGGACGAGGTGGCATTTCCGATCTTGCTGGCGTGGCGTCTGTGGAAGCACGGCGCGCTCGCCAACTTCGATCCTTACGATATGGTTCGCCGCGCCTGCGGTTTCCTCATCCGAGAGGGTCCGGTTACGGCCCAGGATCGCTGGGAGGAAGCGAGCGGCTATTCGCCATCCACGCTGGCGGTCCACATCACCGCGCTCATATGCGCGGCCGAGTTCTTTGACGATCGGGGCGACCCGGGCACGGCAGAATTCGTCCGCGACTATGCCGATTTCCTGGAATCGCACATCGAGCGCTGGACGGTCACGACCCAGGGAACGCTCGTACCGGGAATCAGTCGCCATTACATCCGCATCAACCCGGGCGACGTTGCCCACGGTGCGGATGAGGATCCGAACTGTGGAACCTTGATCCTGGCAAACCAGCCGCCCGGTGCGCCCTTTGAGTTTCCCGCCAAGGAGATCGTGGACCCCGGTTTCCTCGAATTGGTTCGCTACGGGATTCGCAGCGCGGACGATGCCATCATTCAAGACTCACTGCGCGTCGTCGACGCCGTACTCAAGGTTGACACACCGTTTGGCCCTTGCTGGCGGCGCTACAACCACGACGGCTACGGCCAGCGAGAGGACGGCGGGTCTTTCAAGTCTTGGGGAATCGGACGTGCGTGGCCGCTGCTGACCGGCGAGAGAGGCCACTACGAAATCGCCGCCGGTCATGATGCTGGTCCTTATCTGCGTGCCCTTGAGAAATTCGCTCAAGGCATAGGCCTGATACCCGAGCAGATCTGGGATGCACCGAACCTGCCTTCGCGCCATCTCCGCTTTGGCGGACCGACCGGCTCCGCTCTACCTCTGCTCTGGGCTCATGCCGAATACCTGAAACTGCAACGCTCCGCCGCGGACCGCAAAATCTTTGATTTGATTGAAGCAGCCTACGATCGCTATGTGCGCGGCGGCAAGGAACGCAACGCGATCGAGGTGTGGAAATTCAATCGTCAGGCGCCCACGGCCGCTGCCGGCACGCGCCTGCGCATCCAAGCGAACTCTCCGTTCTTGCTGCATTGGACGAGCGACGAATGGCAGCATTCAACCGATGCACGGTCGAGAGCCACGGGCGTGGGTCTTGAATTTGTTGACCTCCCGCTGCCCGAACAGGAAGGCGCGATTCGCTTCACATTCTTATGGCTGGATGAAAACCGATGGGAAGGAAAAGACTACTCAATTGAATTGCAGGCCCGCGCGGAGCAGCGGGTCAGAGGGGCAGTATATGGCGAACCCGCAATCCGAGTCGCATGAAGCTCGCATTAGTGCGCCGGCGGCCATGATCGAAGCGCACACAGCTACTCGCGTCCCTCGCGGCGCCCCGGCGGCAAAAAAGCCACTGGAACGGCTCGAACTGCTCTGCATCAACACCATCCGGACGCTCGCGATGGATGCGGTGCAGAAGGCCAATAGCGGTCATCCCGGCACGCCGATGGCGCTGGCGCCAGTGGCCTTCGTGTTGTGGGACCGCCATCTGCGGCACAACCCGGCCAATACGCAGTGGCCCAATCGCGACCGCTTCATCCTGTCCAATGGCCACGCGTCCATGCTGCTGTACTCGCTGTTGTACTTGACCGGTTATGGCCTAACCCTTGAAGAATTGCAGAACTTCCGGCAGTGGGACTCGCGTACGCCGGGTCATCCGGAATACGGGCTGACGCCGGGCGTAGAAACCACCACCGGCCCGCTGGGGCAAGGCGTGGCGAATTCGGTCGGCATGGCGATTGCGGAGCGCTGGCTCGCGGCACATTTCAATCGCGACGCACAGAAACTGATCGACTATCGCATTTACGCCTTCTGCGGCGACGGCGATCTCATGGAAGGTATTTCACAAGAAGCCGCCTCGGTCGCCGGGCACCTGGGTCTATCCAACCTCATCTGGATTTACGACAACAACCGCATCACCATCGAAGGCCACACCGCGTTGGCGTTTTCCGATGACGTTGCGGCGCGGTTCCTGTCTTACCACTGGAACGTGCTCCGAGTCGGTGATGCGAACGATCTTGAACTGCTCGACGTGGCGATCCGAACCGCACACAGGGAAGAGGAGCGCCCGTCGCTGATCATCGTGGACAGCCACATCGCCTGGGGCGCGCCCAACAAACACGACACTTCTGCCGCCCACGGCGAGCCGCTGGGAGAAGAAGAGATTCGCCTAACGAAAGCCGCCTATGGCTGGCCGCCGGAGGAGCACTTCCTGGTTCCACCCGAGGTGCTCGAATACATGCACAAGGCCCTCGACCGCGGAGATTACTGGGAGCGGGAATGGAACGATGCGCTCAGCGAGTTCCGCAATCGCGATGCTGCTCTGGCCGCGGAATGGGACCGGTTGCAACGGGGCGAGCTGCCGCCCGGCTGGGATGCCGAGATCCCCAGCTTTCCCGCTGACCCGAAGGGCAAGGCGACGAGAGACACGGGATCCATCGTAGAGAATGCGATTGCAAAACACGTACCGTGGCTGATCGGCGGATCGGCCGATCTAGCGCCCTCAACCAAGACGCTGATTGCCGGAGCCGGGGATTTTGAGAGCGATAACTACTCGGGAAGGAACTTTCATTTCGGCATACGGGAACACGCGATGGGCGCCATTCTCAACGGCATGGCGTTGTCGAAGCTGCGCGTATTCGGCTCGACCTTCCTGATCTTTTCCGACTACATGCGGGCCGCGATCCGGCTCTCCGCGCTCATGGACTTGCCCGTCATCTACGTGTTCACGCACGACTCGATCGGTCTGGGCGAGGACGGACCGACGCACCAGCCGATCGAGCAGCTGATGTCGTTGCGAATGATCCCGCGACTGGTGGTGATTCGTCCCGCGGATGCGAACGAGACGGCCGAGGCGTGGTGCATGGCGATGCAGACGAAGCAGCAGCCTGTCGCGCTCGTGCTCACGCGGCAGGCCGTGCCGACCTTGGATCGCACAAAGTACGCCAGCGCCGACGGGTTGCGGCGCGGGGCATACGTCTTGGCAGATTCAGCGGGAGAAGCGCAAGTCATCCTGATGGGCACCGGCTCGGAGGTGCAGCTCTGCCTGCAGGCGCACGAGCGGCTGGCGGCAGAGGGTATTCGCAGCCGCGTGGTCAGCATGCCGTCCTGGGAGCTGTTCAAGCAGCAACCCCAGGAGTACCAGAACAGCGTGCTTCCCCCTCAGGTCCACGCGCGCCTCGCTGTCGAGGCGGGTACAGGCTTGGGTTGGCGCGAGTACGTCGGCTCCGAAGGACGCGTGATCGCCCGCTACGACTTTGGCGCCTCGGCCCCAATCAAGGATTTGCTGACGCATTTCGGGTTCACGCCGGAGCACGTTGCCAGCGAAGCTCGATCGCTGATTGTGAGGTAGTCATGCGTATTGCCGTGGGAGCGGATCATGCCGGCGTCCCGCTGAACGAGGCCGCGATCTCCGAACTGCGGCGGCTCGGGCATGAGGTCGTCGATCTGGGCACGCACGATCCCACGCAGCCGGATGATTATCCCGACTACGCGGCCGCGGTCACAGAGGAAGTGGCAAGCG
The DNA here is from genome assembly GCA_020072845.1 of Terriglobia bacterium. Classification (NCBI taxonomy): domain Bacteria; kingdom Pseudomonadati; phylum Acidobacteriota; class Terriglobia; species Terriglobia bacterium. Next base: position 28,325 of record JAIQGF010000014.1, on the reverse strand, counting down.
GCCGCTGCGAGCGCGGATTGCTGATCTGCGGCAGCGGCGTAGGGGTGGCGGTTGCAGCCAACAAGTTTCGCGGCATTCGCGCCGGGATGTGCCACGACATCTACTCCGCACACCAGGGAGTAGAGCACGACGACATGAACATTCTCTGCCTGGGCGCCCGCGTGATCGGACCAGAGCTGATGCTCGACCTTGTGCGCGGGTTCGTGGCCGCGCGCTTCACCGGCGAAGAGCGCCACCGCCGCCGATTGGCAAAGGTCATGGCGCTGGAACACCGGCTTCTGGAGAAGTAGCAATGCGAGGGCGGTGGCGGTTAGGGCCGCTCTGCCGCGCAAGAGCCTGGGACCGGGACCGGGAGAAGTTTGGATCGCCAGCAATCCGGAGGAAAACAATGAGCTCCATTATCGAAGCCACTCCCATGGATCGCACTGCCGTGGCGCAATGGCCCAAAGGCGACTCCTGCGTGCTGGTCATCTTCGGCGCATCCGGCGACCTGACACGCCGCAAGCTGGTTCCAGCACTTTACGACCTGGCGTGCCTGGGCTGCATGAATCCCAAGTTCGATGTCCTCGGCATTGGCCGCACGCCGATGACGTCGGAAGAGTTCCGCGCCCGCATGCATGACGCCGCTGCGGCTTCCAAAGAAGCCCGCGACTTCAGCGGAGCGCAGTGGGCCGAGTTTGAGAAACGGCTGTCCTACCTTGCAGGCGACCCGAATGACACGGAGTTCTATCCGCGTTTGCGCGCACAACTGGAAGAGATGCGCGCGGCTGGCAGCAGCAGCAATCACCTTTTCTACGTCTCGACCCCAGCTTCGGTTGCCCATCCCATCATCGAAGGTCTGGGCGCCGCCGGGCTGAACCGCAATGCGAACGGCTGGTCGCGGATCGTGCTGGAGAAACCTTTCGGCCGCGACCTCGGCACCGCGCGCGAACTCAACGCCACCGTGTTGCGCACCTTCGCCGAGCGCGATGTCTATCGCATCGACCACTATCTCGGCAAAGAGACCGTGCAGAACATGCTGGTCTTCCGCTTTGCCAACTCGCTGTTCGAGCCGGTGTGGAACCGCAACTATGTCGATTATGTGGAGATCACGGCGGCCGAGACCGTGGGCGTCGAAAACCGCGCCGCGTTCTACGAGGAAACCGGCGCGCTCCGCGACATGGTGGCCAACCATTTGCTGCAACTGCTCGCGATTACCGCAATGGACCCGCCGATCGCATTCGAGGCGGACGCGGTGCGCGAACAGAAGGTGCAGGTGTTCCGCTCCATCCGTCCGATGACCCGGGAGGAAGTGGCACGGCGGACGGTTCGCGGCCAGTACGGTCCGGGCGAAATCGATGGCCGCCCTGTCCCGGCGTACCGGCACGAACCGGGCGTCAGCCCAGGTTCGTCCACCGAAACTTTCGTAGCGATCGAATTTCATGTCGATAACTGGCGCTGGGCCGGCGTGCCGTTCTACGTGCGCACGGGAAAGCGCTTGCCACGCCAACTGACGGAAGTGCGAGTGCACTTTAAGCGCACGCCGCAGGCGCTGTTCGCGCGCACCCCCGACGAGCAGATTGAACCGAATGTTGTGGTCATCAGCATCCAGCCGGACGAAGGTGTTGTGCTGCAGTTCGGCGCGAAGAAGCCGGGCAGCCACATGCAGGTCGTGCCCGTGCAGGCGAACTTTTCTTATCGCACGGCTTTCGACGGGAGCACGCCAGTCGCCTATGAGACCCTGCTGCTCGATGCCATGCGTGGCGACGCCACGCTGTTTACGCGCGGCGATGAGATTGAGGCGGAATGGAACATCATTACGCCGATCGAGGAGGCGTGGGAGCAACTGCCGCCGCCGGAATTTCCAAACTATGCCGCCGGCAGCGAAGGTCCCAACCCCGCCAATGAGCTGATCAGCGAAGAATTGCGCGGCTGGCATACCATCGCGCCGCCGCTACGCCGCGCTGCATAGTGAGGTTGGGTTCGGAGGGAACATGACGAGCGCACCCAGGACCGCGTACCCCAGCGAGCTTCTCGTATATGGCGATGCTGAGCAACTCGCCAGCGCCGCAGCAGAGCTGTTCGTCAAAGTGGCGACGGAATCCATCAGCGCGCGCGGCCGTTTCCGGGTGGCGCTTTCCGGGGGCTCCACACCGCGCCGCGTGTACGAGTTGCTGGCGACAAACGAGTTCAGCAGCCGCGTTGATTGGGACCATGCCGACATTTTCTGGGGAGACGAGCGCTATGTCCCCGCCAATGATCGCGACAGCAACTACCGCATGACTTACGAGGCGCTGTTGCGGCACGTTCCACTGCCCTCGGCGAACATTCACCGAGTGCCGACGGAGATCAGCCCGCCTCGGGCCGCTGCCGGCGCGTATGAAGAAGATATCCGGCAAAGCTTGCGGGACTCCGTTTCCGTGCCGCAGTTCGATCTCGTCTATCTCGGACTCGGCACTAACGGCCATACGGCCTCGTTGTTTCCGCACTCGCCGGCGCTGCAGGAAACATCACGGCTGGTGCTGGCCGACTTTGTGGCCGAGGTCAGCTCGTGGCGCATCAGCCTGAGCGCTCCCCTGCTGAATCGCGGACGCACCGTGGCGTTCTTGGTAGCGGGCCAAGAGAAGGCGCAGGTCCTGCGCGAGGTCCTGCTCGGCCCTCGTGACCCTGAGCGTTTGCCCGCTCAGCTCATCGTTCCCGAAGGCAAGTTGCTCTGGCTGGTGGACGACGCGGCTGCGGCCCTGGTGTCGGATACCGGCCGCCAACGGCGGCGCGCTTAACTGGCGACACCACCATGCAAAGTAGCGCTGTGACCAAACGTCTGGAAGGAAAGGTCGCGATCGTCACCGGTGGCGACCGGGGCATCGGTCGCGCCATCGCCTTGCGTTTGGCCGCAGAAGGCGCCGACATCGCTTTTTGTTACCGCGCCAACCGCGCCGGCGCCGAGGAAGTGGTGGACCGCATTACGGCCGGAGGTGCGGGAGCGGGGAATGGCCGCAGAGCGCTGGCCTTGCAGGCGGATCTCAGCGACATCACGCAGGCGCGAACTTTCATTGAGGCCGTGTTTGATCGCTTTGGGACGGCCGACATCCTGGTCAACAACGCCGGCCTGGAGCGGCGCGCCGATTTCTGGGAGGTGAGCGAACAGGACTACGACCTCGTACTCAATGTGAACCTGAAGGGCGTGTTTTTTCTCACACAGGCGGTAGTCCGACAATGGATTGCCGCCAAACACGCGGGCAAGATTATCAATATCAGTTCCGTCCACGAAGAGTTGCCGTTCCCGCATTTCGCCGCCTACTGCGCCAGCAAGGGCGGGCTGAAAATGTTGACGCGCAATCTTGCCGTCGAACTCGCGCCGTTCGGAATCACCATCAACAACATCGCGCCGGGTGCCATCGAAACGCCCATCAATAAGGCGCTGCTGAACGATCCAGCCAAGCTCAAGCCGCTGCTGGAAAACATTCCCCTGAAGCGGCTGGGAATGCCCGAAGATGTGTCCGGGGTGGCCGCGTTTCTGGCCTCGGCCGACGCAGATTACATCACCGGCACCACCCTGTTCGTGGATGGCGGCCTGCTCTGGTCGTATGAGGAGCAGTAAGGCCATGTGTTTCGTCGCCCGGCAGGAAATGAGGTTTTCATGAGAAGTAACACTCGGCTGGTGATCGCCGACGTGGATGGCACGCTGGTTACCCAGAACAAGGTACTGACGGCCCGCTCCATTGAGGCCGTCAGAGGTCTTCGGGGGGCGGGCATCGCGTTCAGCATTACCAGCGGCCGGCCACCGCTTGGCATGGCAATGTTGATTGACGCGCTCGCCCTCACGGAGCCTATAGCGGCCTTCAACGGTGGCGTGCTCGTCCACCCCGACCTGTCGGTGATGGCGCAGAGCTTCTTACCGGCGGATACTGCCGCCAAGGTCATCACCGCGGTTCTGCGCCACGGACTGGACGTGTGGGTTTACACCGACCGTGACTGGCTGGCGCGCGACGCCAATGCTCCACATGTCGCGCGTGAACAATGGACGGTGAAGTTCGCCCCTAGAATTGTTGCCGATTTCGCTCCGCACCTGGATCGCGTGGCCAAGATCGTCGGCGTCAGCGACAACTACACGACAGTGGCCGCGTGCGAAGCAGACGTGCAACACGAGTGCGGCAACCACGTCTCGGCGGCGCGCTCGCAGCCGTATTATCTCGACGTCACTCATCCCGATGCCAACAAGGGTCACGTGGTCACCGCGCTTTCCGAAGTGCTGTCTATCCCGCCAGCTCAGATAGCAACGATCGGAGACATGCCGAACGACGTACTCATGTTTCGCAAGAGCGGACTCAGCATCGCGATGGGGAACGCCAGCGCCGACGTACAGCGCCAGGCGCAATTTGTGACTAGCTCGAATGAAGATGAAGGATTCGCGAACGCAATGGAAGCCTTCATCTTGGGCGACCGCCGTGAATTTGCCGGAGTGGCGTCGTAGCCGAGACACTGTCGCAGGTCGTGATGCCAAGTCGACGTGTTCGCATCTTCCGCCGCTGCGAACTCGCAAACTGATGGGTAGGCATCGAATGGCTGGTCGCCGGGCCATGAACCTGCCGGCGAGAGATGCGGCCGAGCAGTTCGCCGTGCGCACAAGGGTTGCGCACGGGGCCGTAGAGGTTACCGAGCTGCCCGTTTAGGTACCTGGGCTGTGTTCGCGCTCTTCGGGGGCCGACGGGAGCTTGGCCGGAATCCTCGGATATCGAGTTGAAGTTCGAGGGAGATGCGCGCGAGGGTGTTGCGATGCAGACCCAGGACCGGCGCCGTCTTACTGACATTGCCCTTGTTGTCTCGAAGCGCAGCAGAAATGAAGGTCTTCTTGAACTCGCGTACGGCTTCCTGATAGAGGATGCCACCTCTGTGCATTTGCACCACCAGCGATTCCAAGCGCTCTTGCATGGCGAGCCTCGCTTGCTTCGACTACATCGATTCCGCACGCAAAGCAAGAGCAATTCTTCGGCGGCGAATGCTCAAGAAGCGCTCGGATGTGGAAACTTAGAGGAAATCTTCGCTAAGCGCTGTGGGCACAACGATGTGGAATTAGTTTCCGCTGCCCCGATGTTGGGCGTTGACAGCTTTTGGTTCAGTGTTACTATCCGGCGCGTCGACGGTTGAAAGGGTTGGCGCCAATCATCGGTCGCCAGTCCAAAGTAAGCTGGGTGATTCGCAAGACGGGGCGACTCGTTGAGCGACCGGACCTGAAAAAACCGACGTTGCTGCGAGGTAACGTTGGGGTTCGGAACTGCGAAAGCAGTGATCGCATCAAGGGGCTGTGACGGTACATGCGTCCACGTTGTCAACTCCCTCGCAGGAGTTGGCGGCTAGACCATAACCAATGTCACGGCCCTTTTAATTTCTCTCCTGTTCCACTGCAGTTTGATTCCAGCTCCGCGTCACTGATCCCGTACACTCTTCACGTCGCCAACCACCTACACCACAGCTGTTAGGCCGTCAGCTGTTCCGTGCATAGTATCGAATTGCCGCGCGGCTTGCAGCATTCCGGCGGCCCATTCCGGTGTGGCTAACGCGTGAACATGCGTGTAGCCGGCCCACACATTCTTGAAGATGACGCCGTCCCGCCCCTGGCCGATGCCATTCCCGCGCCGCACCTCGCATGCGGTTTCAAGGCGGCCATTTTCCAGGACGATTTTCGAGTAGTGGAACTCGTGGCCGCGGATGCTCAGGCCCGTCGCGAAAAACGGGTTAGCGCGATCTACGAGAAGCTCCGCATAGCCGTGACCCTGCGCCGTGCTGCACACGTGCGCCTCGAAAGGAAGCACGGCGGCCATCGGATACTTTGAGCCCTGCCACACAATCGCCCGCGACAGCACCATCAGCCCGCCGCACTCGGCATAGATCGGCAACCCGTTCTGCGCGGCTTCGTGCAGAGAGCGCACGAAACCGGGATTCGCGGCCAGCGCGGAGGCCTGCACCTCGGGAAACCCTCCGCCGATGTACAGGGCGGAGAGATCGGCCGGTAACGCAGCGGCGGCGAGCGGCGATATGGCCACCAGTTCAGCGCCGGAGCGCTCGAGCGCCTCAAGATTCTCGGCGTAGTAGAAACTGAACGCGGCATCCTTGAAGTATCCGATCTTCAACCCGGCGCCATCCGGCAAGCCGGCGAGTGTGACCGCTTCGGCGCCGAGCGGCTGCGCCGCACTCGCGATCCGCAAGATGGCTTCGACATCGAGGCCGGGCACAACTTCGTCCAGCAGGGTTCGCTCGAGCATTTCCTGCCCGCCGTGTTCCTCGGGCATGATGAGGCCGAGATGACGTTCGGAGATGAGACCGACCGCGTCCAGCCTCGGCACCGCGCCGACGACCGGGATGTCACATACGGAGGCGATCGCATCGCGCACGATCTGCTCGTGCCGCCGTCCGTTAACGTAGTTCAGCACCAGTCCGCGAATGTCGAGTTCAGGGTCGAGTTTCTGAGCACCCAGAACGTACGCCGCGGCCGTCCGCGTCACTTTGGCGACGTTCAGCACCAGCAGCACCGGTGCTGCGAGCGCCTTGGCGAGCGCGGCACTGCTGTGCGTGCCCGCCACATCCATGCCGTCGAACACGCCACGGTTGCCTTCCACGACGTTCAAGCCATCGGAAACGGCGTTGCTGACGAAGGAACCGACGGCCGTGCCGAAGCCCATCAGATAGGTATCGAGATTTCGCGCCGGACTGCCCGAAGCCCAGGTGAGCCAGGCCGCGTCAATGTAGTCGGGACCCTTCTTGAACGCGCGCACCTGCCTCCCGAGGCGGCGCGCCGCGAGCACCAGCGCCAGGGAGACGACAGTCTTCCCGGCGCCGCCACCGAGTCCGGCGACTACTACGCGCGGCAATGTGTGATCGTTGCTCATCCCCGCTGCCTCAGTTATCCGGCGCTCCCCACTTCTTCTTCTTTCGGCGGCAACTGAATATAGGAACCGCCAAGATAGCTGTAGATGCAGCGTCCGGAATCAATCAGGATTCGGATCGCCTGCTTGCACTGTTCCTTGCTGCAGGCTGCCTCGCCAAACTTTGCGATCATCGCTTTGGTGAGGTCGCCGGCTTTCAGGTTTTTCTTGCCAGCACATTCCGTAATGAGCGCGAACATCTCTTCAGCAATTTTGTCCACGGGTACCGCTTCCGGCATAGGGCCTCCTGAGAAATCTAATCTGCGGCGGCAGCGACGACCGCTGAGTCGCATGCGCGGTCCAGATCACGCGCTCCATCCCTGATCCTCTCGCGCAGACGCACTACTTCGCCGATGACAAGCGTGGCCGGGGGTTCAATCCGGGCCCGGCGACAGTCTTCGGCAATGGTGGCAAGGGTTCCAGTAATCGTGCGCTCACCGGGCCAGAACGCCATCTGGACGATCGCCACGGGAGTCTCGGCAGAGCGTCCGGCGGCAATAAGTTTTTTCGCAATCTTGCCCACATTGTGAACACCCATCAGAAAAACCAGGGTGTCTATTCGCGCCAGAGCGTTCCAATCAATGCGCCCTTCCGTTCCATTCGCATTGTGGCCGGCAACAATCGCGACCGAGGATGCGGCATCGCGGTGGGTCACGGGGATTCCCGCGCTTAACGGCGCCGACAAGGCGGAACAGACGCCGGGGATGACTTCAAACGGAATGCCGTGGTCGGCGAGGTACTCGGCCTCTTCGCCGCCGCGTCCGAAGACGAACGGATCGCCGCCCTTGAGGCGGATGACGACTCTTCCCTCGCGCGCTTTTCGCACCAGCAGTTCGTTGACTTCATCCTGGCGCGAGTCGTGCTTGCCGACGGGCTTGCCCATGTAGATGCGCTCCGCGGAGGGGCGTGCCAGGGCGATGACTTCCTCCTGGATGAGACGGTCGTAGACGATCACGTCGCCGGTCTTAATGAGTTCGGCGGCCTTGATGGTGAGCAGCTCGGGATGTCCCGGTCCTGCGCCCACCAAATAGACTTTTCCCAGTTTCGGCATAAATGTCCGGAGGCTATGAAATTCGTCATTGGGTTGCGGACCGCGCTTGCGCGTGGCCCGCAACCCGCTGTGTTCTACAGGTATGCCCGGCTGATGAAAACCAGCACGAACAGCAGGATGACCCCGGTTCCGAAGGTGTACCAGATCAGCTTCTTCTCAATCGGAAGCAGGGGCTCCTTTTCGACTTCCATTCTCTTCATTTCATCTTTCAAATGCACATCTGCCATACATCACCCCTTTACGATTGGTGGCAACACTCCGGCGAAGAACAGCCAGGAAATCAGCAGGCCGACCCAGATGATGAACCCGAACAGGCACAGCACATAGACGGCTGCCAGCTTGGCAATTCCTTCCTCCCAGAGTTTGCGGAAGTTGGAGAGCACACCAATGGCGAAGAACGTCAGCACGAAGAACAGGGCACGAAGGACATTGGCCTGCCCCATCGAAGCCTTGATTTTGGGGATCAGCGCCGGAACCAGCACGCCGACGGCCAGCACGATCGCGAACGTGGCCACGTATCCCAGGATGAATTTCGGGAAGCGCTGCCAGATCGTGCTGAATTTCACCTTCTCGCCCTCGCGATGCTCGATCTTTGCCGACCACACCCAAGCCAGAACGAATGCCCACACGCCGATAAAGATGTCGATGAACACCTTCACCGTGGTGCTGACGCCCATGATCCAGTTGGGAGCGTAATTGACGCCGGTGGCGGCCATCGCCTTGGCGCGAATCAGGGAATCGGCAATCGCGCCGCTGGCCACTGCCGCACCGTCGGTCTTCACCGCCAATCCCATCCAGGCGCCCGCCACCATCGGCTGGTTGTAGAGCCAATGCTGCGCGGCGAAGGGAAGGATCATCAGTTCGACGACGGCAAAAATCACGACCAGCGAAGACACCATGATGGGCACAATCGGGCGTGCCTTGATGGCGCTGCCGGTGGCAATCGCCGCCGACACTCCGCAGATCGAGATACCGGACGCCAGCGGCGCCGCCCACTCGCGGCTGAACCCGAAATACCGGCGCGACACGAAGTACACGATCGGCCAGTAAATCAGGTACGCCTCGACGATGGCGCACGCGCCGCGGAAAATCACGGAAGTGGCAAGAGCCCGCTGCTCCAGCGCGGCGATGCCCAGGAACCCGCCCAGGATGACAATCGCCGTCTTAATGTAGAGCTCGGGCCGGATTGCCTCTTTCATGCTTTTGGCAACGCCCGGCAGGAAGTTTCCTACGATCAACCCGGCCAGCAAGGCGAGAATGAATCCCGACTCGTTGGTCAGGTTCAGGGACCAGGGAATCTTCAACGCCGCCCGTTTGTCCGGAGTGGCTGCAATGTAGGCCCAGCTTCCAAGAAACCAGCACAAGTAGCTGATGAAGAAAACCCCGGTAAAGCCTTTCGCGAATGATTTCAGGTTGGCGCGCAAGGCCTTCGCGCCAGCCAGTAGGATCGCCAGCAAGAATATATATGTGCCGAGCAGAGAGACCAGGCCCGGCAAGGATTTGTAAGCTTTCGACACAGGGTTGAGCGCCTTCGTCGGCGCGGTCCAAACCGCCGTCGTGACTACCCACCCCAGGATGTCGGCCCCGAACAGCAGGCCGAGGGAAAGTACGAACACCCCCAGACCCAGGATCACTGCCAGCCAATCCTCGCTCAGCCACGGTTGTGGTGGCGGAGCCGCAGGACGTACTTCTGGCGGTGGCGCAGGTCTTGGTGGTGCTTCCACCAATGTTGCCATGGTTCACCTCACCTCACGAACAGAGACCGTGATCTTGTAGAACACGGTGATCAAGAGAGCCCCTATCGCCCACACCCCCAGAACGATGATCCACTCCGGAGCGGTGGGCGAGTATCGAGTGACCGATCCCAGCGGCGAAGGAACAAAGCCGCCGACAATCAGCCCCAGTCCTTTTTCAATCCACAGAGAAACAAAAACCAGCAGGGCCGCGGCCGCCAGCATCGTCTCGTTGTTGCGCAGCTTGGGGACCAGCAGCAGAACAAGTGCGACGATGCCCGTGACGGCCGATATCCACATCCAGGGAGCCAGATGGCGATCGCCATCGAGCCCAACGAACAAGAACCGGAAGTGCTCCATCTCCTCCGGAATTCGGCTGTAGAAGACCGTGAACAGCTCGAGGAGAACAAAGAAAACACTGAGCGACATGGCGTAGGCGACGATCACGCCGAGCTTGCGGATCGCGTCTTCGCCGGCGTCGAACGAGGTCAGCCGCCGCAGCAGCAGACACAGCAGGATCAGCAACGCCGGCCCCGAGGCGAATGCCGAAGCCAAGAAGCGCGGCGCCAGGATGGCCGTCATCCAGAAGGTGCGGCCCGGCAGACCGCTATAGAGAAATGCCGTAACCGTGTGAATGGAGACGGCCCACGGAATCGAAACAATGATGACCGGCTTGATCCAGCGCGGCGCGGGCACACCGCTGCGCTCGGAACTGAGCATGACGATGGAAATCACGCCGTTCAGCAGCAGGTAGCCAGCGAGCGAGACCATGTCCCAGAACATCACCGAACTGAGCGTGGGATAGCGCAGCACGTTGAGCACACGCGCCGGCTGCCCCATGTCCACCAGGATGAAGAGCAGGCACATGGTCACCGCGGAGACCGCGAGCAACTCGCCAAGAATGGTGATCTTGCGGAACGCCTTGACGTCGTGCAGGTAGTACGGCAGCACCACCATGACCGCTGACGCCGCCACGCCGACGAAAAACGTGAACTGCGCGATGTACAGGCCCCAGGCAACGTCGCGGCTCAGGCCGGTGATGGCCAACCCGGCCCTGAGCTGGCGGAAGTAGCAGGCACCGCCGAGCGCGATCAGGAGCAGAAGGAACGCGAGCCAGCCCCAGTATCGGCGGCTGCCTGCCATCGCCTTTTCAAGCATGAACATGGCGGTCAAACCAAATAGAAAACTGAAGGCCCGGTGCCCAGTTCCGGCATGCGCTGCACGGCATAGCGGGCGCGCAACAGTTGGCGCACGGTCGACTGTTCGTCATTGAGGTCACCGAACACGATGGCTTTCTGCCGGCAGGCCTCAACGCAAGCGGGCGCGCGGCCGTTGGCCAGGCGCTCCTCGCAGAAATTGCATTTCTCCACCACGCCCTTGGTGCGCGTGGGAAAATCGGATTTCAGGTTGTGGATGTACGGCCGGGGATCCGACCAGTTGAAACTTCGCGATCCATACGGGCACGCCGCCATGCAGTAGCGGCAACCGATGCAGCGGTGCCAGTCCATCATCACGATTCCGTCTTCGCGCTTCCAGGTGGCCGCCGTGGGGCAGACGCGCACGCAGGCCGGCTCCGCACACTGGTTGCACAACACCGGGAGGACGTGGCCTTCGTAGGCGCGGCGCGTGTAGTCGGTTTGCTGGAAGGGGAACACTTTTTCGTAGCGCTCCTTCCACACCCACTTCACTTCCCGGTCGCGCTCGGGAACCTCGGGAAGGTTGTGTGCCAGGCGGCAGGCATTCAGGCAGTCGTCGCAGTCGTTGCCGGGACGGCATTTCTGAAAGTCGATCACCATGCCCCAGCGTTTTGCCGCACCCGAAGATTGCGGCCCTCGATCCGCAGCGCCAATCACCTGGACGGCCTTGGCGGCGCCCGCTCCCGCCACCGAGAAGCCCGCAATCCGCAGAAACTCCTTGCGCGTAATCTTCATGGCGTCCTCCGGGCTACGGAGGCCGGGTCCACATGGCAGTCCCAGCAGTACGGGCCTGAAACGGCAGCGTAGGTGTGGCAGCGATCGCAGAACTCCCCTTTATTGGTGTGGCACTCGCCGAGACAGGTGCCGGAGAGATTGACGCGGTATTTCTTGCCGTCGTACGACGTGTAGTCCAAGCGGCGCTCGCGCACTGCGCCCTCGCGCCAGTCGGTGAGCAGCTTCATGTGCGAGGCGCGCATGAGGGCCACGGGCGCCACGCAGGATTTCGACTGCTGCGGCAGTTTGAGTTGCGGCCCTGCCGTGGTGGTTCTTGCATAGACCGCATGCCACACGGGGTACGTCACCAGCGAGACGAACAGGAGCAGGCCGACGGCGATCAGGACACGGTCACGCATGGATCACCTCCGCCGCCAGCGGCTCGCCGCGCAAATCGGTGGTGCGTACTTTTTCGCCGCGCATGACCAGCGCGTTGCCGAGCAGCTCGTGCACGCCGGCGACCTGAACGCCCGGCACCCAGTAATCCATCAGCGTCGGCAGCGTCGCCTTGTCGATGGCGCAAATGCAGGCCAGCAGGTTGACGCCATGCTTTTCCTTCACGTACTTGACGGCGTTGGCGCGCGGGAAACCGCCGCGCAGGCGCATTTCCAGGTTTTCATCCGTACCCAGGCCGGCGCCGCTGCCGCAGCAAAACGTCTGCTCGCGAATCGTGTTTTCCGGCATTTCATGGAAACGGTTGCAGGCGCTGCGGATGATGTAGCGCGGCTCCTCCAGCAGGCCCATGGCACGCGCCGGGTTGCAGGAATCGTGGAAGGTCACGGTCCAGCGGTCGTTGCGCGCCGGATCAAGCCGCAGCTTGCCGTGGTGGATCAGGTCGGCGGAGAACTCGCAGATGTGCACCATGCGCGTCGAGCGCGCGTTCTCGAACTTCGTTCCCGTGATCGGCGAGACCGGCTCTTCCAGGAAATCGGCGGGGCCGTTCATGGTGTCCATGTACTGGTGGAGCACGCGCCACATGTGGCCGCACTCGCCGCCCAGGATCCACTTCACGCCCAGGCGCCGGGCTTCTTCGTACACCTTCGCGTTCAGGCGCTTCATCAGCTCGTGCGAGCTGAACAACCCGAAGTTGCCGCCCTCGGAGGCGAAGGCGCTGAAGGTGAAATCCAGCCCGATCTCGTGCAGCAGCATCATGTAGCCGAGCAGGGTGTAGTAATGCGGCTCGGCGAAGTAGTCGGCCGAGGGCATGACGAACAGGATTTCCGCGCCCTTGCGATTGATGGGCACCTCGACGCGTATGCCGGTGATCTCTTCCAGTTCGTCGGCGGCGAATTCCAGGCTGTCCTTGAAACCGTGCGGCTGGATGCCGAGGTGATTGCCGGTGCGCAGGCAGTTCGCCGCCGGTTCCAGCACCCAGTTGGTGTTGCAGCCGATCAGGTTCAGCAACTCGCGGCCGATCATGGTGATCTCGGCGGTATCAATGCCGTAAGGGCAGAACACAGAACAGCGGCGGCATTCGGTGCACTGGTAGAAATAGAAGAACCATTCTTTGACAACGTCCTCGGTCAGCTCGCGCCCGCCCGCGAGCGCGCCGAAGATGCGGCCGGTCAGGGTGAAATACCGGCGGTACACGGAACGCATCAGCTCGGCGCGCACCACCGGCATGTTCTTCGGGTCGCTGGAGCCGAGGTAGAAATGACATTTGTCGGCACAGGCGCCGCAGCGCACGCAGATGTCCATGAACAGCCGGAACGAGCGGTACTTTTGCAGCCGCTCCTTCATGCCCGCCAGCAGAATCTGTTTCCAGTCCGGCGGAAGTTTCCAATCGGCATCGAAGGGCTGCCACTCACGCGGGTTCGGCAGACCGAGGTAGCGGACGTTCTTGGCCGCGGCGCCATAGCAGAAGAAGCCCTTGCGGAACTGAACCGCAGGGTTCTTCCAGTCACCGTCCGGCTTCCTCGCCTCAATCTGCAGAAGCTCTTGTGGCATGGTCGGCCTCGAGCGGAAGGTTCGCTCCTCTCAACTTGTCCCGGAATTCTTCCTCCCACTCCGCATAGCTGTGGGTCTTGACCGGGTAATTCCACGGATTGATGTGCCGCGTCGCGCGGTTGTTGTTCGCCAGATTGCGCGTCGGGCTGAGAAACACTCCGCCCATGTGCATCAGCTTGCTGAACGGGAAGTACGCCGCCAGTACGCTGATCAGCGCCAGGTGGACCGCGAACACCGAACCCAGCGCCGCCGTACGCACCGGGTGAAACGCCGCCAGGCCGAGCGCGAACTGCTTGACGCCGACCACGTCCACGCGGGTCACGTAGCGCATGAGCATCCCGGATGCGGCGATGCCGATGAACACCAGCAGCGCGAAGTAGTCGCTGAACTGGGAAATGTAGCGGACCACCGGGTCCTGGAATCGGCGCAGCAGCAGGTAAGCCAGCGCGCACGCGAATACGAGGTCCGAGAGATACAGCGGCGGCGCGCCGAGTTGGAAAAATCCGTCCACGCGTTCGATTCGCAGCAGCACGGCGGGCACCGGCTCCACCAGCAGCCGCAGGTGGCGAACGAGAATGGTCAGTAACGACCAGTGAAAAGCCAGCGCCGCCAGCCAGAGGTACTTTTGCTCGGTGAAGATCGCGCGCCCCTGATCAAGCCGCGTCTGGTTGTTGCGGAACAGCGAGCGAAAGAGGAAGACTTCAAGGGCCATGCGGCCCAGCACGCCGCCCGTGGTTGAGGGGTTCTCCAGCGCGGCGCTCTTGATCCAGGGCAGAGACCTTTGCTGCCCGCAGGTGGTCGGAATGCGAAAGGGTACGGGCGCTGCTGCCCACCGCACCACGCGGTAGCAGAAGCCGGCGAGGAAGACGGCAAAGCCGGCGTAGGCGACGGCTGACATCCATGCATTCCCGCCGATCACCTGTCCCGCCAGCGCGGCGGCAACGATGACCGCACCGACCGCGCCCAATGAATAGACCGCCTGCATTCCTTCTACCTCACTTGCGGTGAAGCGCCGGCCGTACTCGCAATCTGCGCCCGGCTTCGTTGGCTCGAACCTCGGCAATCTGCTCGCGGCATTTCATATACTGGTCGAAGGCCATGAGCGCGAGCTGATCGATGTGCGCCTCGATCATGGCCGGCCTTGGCGGATTTGTTCCCAGCAGGATAGAGCGCACCAGGAATACAAACCCAACGGCTTCGCTGGGCGTGAAATCCTGCACCACGCGAAGGCGCACGATTTTGTCCAGTGCCGGCGCGATGTTGGCGGCGTCCATGTTGCCGAGCAATTCCTGCAGCAGGATCGCCATGCCACTGCGCAACGCGTGGCCCACGGGGTTGCGGAACGGATCCTTTTCCGACGCCAGAAACGGGGAGGCCAGGTGCGGATAGGATTCCAGGGTTTGCGCGAACCACTGCTCCACAAGTTCATCGCTGCTCGCCATACCATCACACGCAGCCCGTTGGTTTGGGCAGTCCCGCCAGCTTGCACGCACCCTTGGCCGGGCCCGACGGGAAGAGCTGGTAAATTTCGTTGAGCTTGTATCCCGTCTCCTTGCAGAGCTTCCGCACCATGGGCGCAATGCCGAACTGGACATAGTAGTTGCGGATGTAATTGATCACCTTCCAGTGCCCCTCGGTGAGGTCGGTGACCGCTTCTGTTTGTGCAAAGTCCTTGGCCACGTCTTCATTCCAGCGTTCAGGCTCCTGCAGGAATCCGTCTTCATCCACTTCGTATTTCCGTCCTTCGATTTCAAATACCGGCACGGTTCTGACCTCGCTCTCAGTTGAGCTCGATGTATCCGCAAGGGCATGCTTCCGCGCACTTCTTGCAGCCGTTGCAGAGTTCGAGCTTGATCTTGTAATGCTCGCCTTTGGGAAGTTTCACGAAGCAATTGGCGCTGCAGTACATCCAGCAGGTTTCGCAGTCCATGCACATGCCGCACGACATGCAGCGCTTGGCTTCTTCCACCAACTCGGTTTCGGAGAGGCCGAGCTGGATTTCCGCGGGAACCTCGGCGTGCGGCGCCGCCGTCGGGTACCACTCGAGCTTCATCTGCTCCTGCTTGATCACGGGTGGAGGCGCCGCTTTGCTCTCCGGCTGGCGCCCGCGCAGAAAAGCGTGCATCGCTTCCGCCACGGCGCGTCCCTGGGCAATGGCGGGGCTGATGGTATTGGCGACGCGCGCATCCAATTCGCTTACTTCCGTGTACGGGCCGGCGGGAGCCTCGGTGCGAGGTTCCCCCACGAGGGCAGCGCCTTCGCCCTCGCGTTGTAGAGCGAGCTGCGACGGCTTCTGCAAACCCACGGCAAAGAACACGGCGGCATGATCGCGGCGCAGGTCGGCGAGAGTTACGTCTCGGCCGATCGCCGTGCCGCACTTGATCTCGACGCCGAGCTCGAGCAGGTTGCCGATTTCCGCGTCCAGCACTTCACCCGGGATCACGCTGCGCGGCATTCGGTAGCGCATCATGCCGCCCGGTTGCGGCGCGGCATCGAACACCGTCACCGCATAGCCCCGCCGCGCCATGTGGTAGGCGCAGGAGAGTCCAGCCGGGCCGGCGCCCACGACGGCAACCTTTTCAGCGCATGCGCCATTCAACTTGGTGAGCTTGAACCCGTGCGCGATCGCATAATCGCCCAGGAAGCGCTCGATCTGGTGGATGGCGACCGCTCCCTCCTTCGCCTTGCGGTTGCACGCCAGCTCGCAAGGATGCTGGCAAACTCGGCCGCAGACCGCGGGAAATGGATGGCGCTCGGCGATTTGTCTCCATGCCAGTTCGAACGCCTGCGGCGCCGTCCGGCCGTACGCCTGGTACTGCGCGATGCCAACCAGCACCTCGCGAATCTGGTTGCCGTGAGGACACCGGTCGGCGCAAGGCGGCGTCCTTTCGACAAAGCGGGGGCGCAACGGGCTGATATCGCCAGTGCCCGCTGTCCCCCCCTTGATGACCGGCTTCTTGACTTCCTTGAACAGCCCCATGAGCCCATTCCCGCCGCAGCGGGCCTCACGCCCGGTCAGTACTTGATCTGCGCCGACCGCGCGTAGGTCAACCCGGCATGCTTGAAGTCGTCAATGTGGTAGCGCGTGAACTCGAACCCGGTGAGCTGGAAGAACCGCGGCCAGCCGACGCGCTCGATCCACTCGCCGACACGTTCGTACTTACGCGCGTTCGCGGCGTACACGTCCACGATCTTCACCACCGCATCCACCACCTCGGGCCAGCGCGGCGGATTGTTGGGAAGAAACGGGACCGCCAGTTTCGAGAACCTGGGCGCGCTGCGCGCGTTGCTCACCTTGCCGCCCACCCAGATCGAAAGCCCGTCGTGCTCGGGATCGTTCATCGGCATCGCCGGGCACACGGTGTAGCAGTTGCCGCAGAACATGCACTGCTCCTCGATCAACTCCACCGAGGGCTTGCCCTCATACGTCGCCGGCCGGATCGCGCCCGTGGGGCAGGATGCGATCAGCGTCGGCACCTCGCAGACCTTGGGCAGCGTGGCGTGCTGGATCTTCGGCGGGACCGTATGGATGCCGAGGATGGCAATGTCGGAGCAATGCACCGCGCCGCACATGTTCAGGCAGCAGGCCAGCGCCAGGCGCAACTTCGCCGGCAGGTCGTGGTGCGTGAAGCGGTCGTAGAGCGCGTCCATCACCGCTTTCACGATTCCGGACGCATCGGTGGCCGCCGAGTGGCAGTGGATCCACCCCTGCGTGTGGACCACGTTGCTGATCGAGTTCGCCGTCCCGCCTACCGGAAATCCCAGTGCTGCCAGATCTTTTTTCAGCGGCTCGATATTGTTCTTGTCTTCCAGCAGGAACTCGATGTTGTTGCGGCTGGTGAACCGCAGGTGCCCGCCGCAGTACTTGTCCGCCAGGTCAGCGAACTTACGCAGCGTCTGCACCGCCATCAGCCGCGGCGTGGCGGCGCGCACCGTGTAGAGCCGGTCGCCCGACTCGGCAACATGGCAGAGCACGCCCGGCGCCAGCACTTCGTGATACTTCCATTGGCCGTAGTTCTTCTTCACCAGCGGCGGCAGGAATTTTTCGTAATGCGGCGGACCAATATCGGTGATGCGGGGAGTTTTCGCTGCCGTCGTCATTTCGCGCCTCCGTTCTTGGTCTCGAAGAAGATGTAGGGGTTATCGCGCGGCGCCGCCACCATCTCCGGCACCGGGTCCAGCCCGATGCCTTCAAGAAACGCCGGCATGCCGACGCGCTGGATCAATTCCCCGACGCGCTCGCGGTTGTTGCCGTACTCGTCCCAGAAATCCCAAATGCGTTTGATCAGTTCCTTCAGCGTGTCCAGCAACTCGGCGGCGGGAACGAACGGGATGAGCACGGAGGAAAGCAACGCGCCCTGCATGATCGGCGCCTTGGCTCCGATCAGCACCACCGCGCCGCGCTCTTTGCCGGGCCGCAGCGCTTTCGGCAGCACGTTGATGCAGTGCATGCAGTGCACGCAGTCGCGGTTGTCGATCGCGAGTTTCTTGCCGTCCCAGCCCATGGTTTTCGTGGGACAGTGGTCGCAGACTTCTTTCTGGATATCCACGCCCGCGGCGGCGTACTTCGCGACCTCCGCATCGTCCACCTGGATCTGGTCCTTCCAGGTCCCGATGACGGAAAGATCGGCGCGCGCGATGGAGGCGACACAATCGTTCGGGCAGCCCGCAAATTTGAACTTGAACTTGTACGCGAATGCCGGGCGATGCATTTCGTCCTGGTAGTTCTGAGTGACGTCGTAGCACAGCTTCATGGTGTCGAAGCAGGCCCACTCGCAGCGCGCCATGCCCACGCAGCAGTTGGGGGTGCGCACCGCCGAACCGGACCCGCCGAGATCGAACCCGTTCTGCGCCAGTTCCTGGAACGCGGGCTCGAGTTGGTCGGTGGTCGTGCCCAGAAGAATGATGTCGCCGGTGGAGCCGTGCATGTTGGTCAGGCCCGAGCCGTGCCGCTCCCAGATGTCACAGATCGTCCGCAGCGCATCGCTGGTGTAAAACCATCCCGCGGGATGGTTCACACGCATGGTGTGAAAATGTGCGACTTGAGGAAATTTCTCCGGGAGGTCGCTGTAGCGGCCGATCACGCCTCCGCCGTAGCCCAGCACGCCGACCATCCCGCCGTGCTTCCAGTGTCCTTTCTTCTCCTTGTAGGAGAGTTCCAGTTGCTGGAGCAGGCCCGCTGCCTTGTCGCTGCTTTCGGCGGCAGACTTGATTTCCTTGACGAAGCTGGGCCAGGGTCCCTTTTCCAGCTCGTCGAGCAACTCGGTCTTCGGCTTTCCGTTCTTGGCATCGGCCATTGGCTTCTCCCTTGCCTGCGCCCGGATCCGTGCGGGCGCAAATCCTCTAACAGCCGAGCCTAGGCCTGGACGGGCGGCAATACTGTGATAGAGGTCAAACGCCGATGTGATGCCGCCGACATCACGCGAGGGCGAATCCGCCGTCACCAGTGGCGTGTGACGCGCGACACGCCGGTCGCGGTCGGGTCCAAAACACCGTCAATACCGCTGTTGATGCGGCTCTCACTCGGGTACCATGGTGCCGGCGCGATGATTCGCGCCGAGGGATGAGATGGACCTGTTTCCCATTATGGTCAGGCTGCAATCAAGGAAATGCGTTGTCGTCGGCGCCGGTGAGATTGCCGCGGCCAAAACGGCCACACTTCTCGGTTGCGGCGCACACGTCACGGTGATCGCTCCGCACGCCGCCGACTCGGTCCAGCAGCAGGCGCGCGCGGGAGCATTGACATGGCGCTGTCGCGAATTTATTCCTGCCGACCTGGAGGGCGCGTTCCTGGTGATTGCCGCCACCGATTCCCCGGCGGTCAATGAAGAAGTTTTTCGCGCCGGCAAGCAACGCGGAGTGCTGTGCAACGTGGTGGACGATCCCGAGCATTGCGATTTTTATTATCCCGCTGTGATGCATCGGGGAGGTTTGCAGATCGCCATCTCCACCGGCGGGCACAGCCCCGCCCTGGCGCACCGGCTGCGCGTGGAACTGGAACAGCAGTTCGGGCCTGAGTACGGGGAATGGGTGGAGCAGGTGGGCCGCGAGCGGCGAAAAATCCTGGCGTGTGACATGTCCGAAGACCAGCGTCGCGAGCTGCTGGAGCAGATTGCAAGCCGCGAAGCATATGAGGATTTTGTCCGCCGCCGCGCGGCCGCTGCGGAGAAGGCCGGCACCACCCCCGCCGGCCGCTGAACTTGCAGCTCAGCGCCACTCCCACTCAATGAAGCCGGGCTTCACGTCCACCATCGCATTTACGATCAGCTCCGCCAGACCGCCGTAGAGGATCCGGTTCTGCTCCCACAGCTTGTAGTACGCCAGCATGTCGCGGAACTGGCCCTTGCAGTTGCTGCAGGGCGCGCAGAGATACTTGGGAATTTCCGCTTCCAGGCAGTCGGAAAATGCGTTCAGCACCTGCTCCAGCTTCTTGCGCCCAGCCACATGAAACCGCCAATCGGGAAAGTTGTGCCCGCTCATGATGGCAAAGCCGCTGCCGCCGCCGCAGCAGTAATTGTCCACGCCGTGCGGTTCCATTTCCCGGAAACGCGGGCACAAGGCGCGCACCACTTCGCGTTGCGGCTCGACCACGCCCATTAAGCGCACCAGATTGCAGGGATCATGCAAGGTCACAGGAAAGTCATTGCGGGCAGGATCGAACTTGATGCGCCCGCTCATGACGATGTCGCGCAGCAAGGTGAGGGAACTCTCGCGCGGAACGTTCAGGTCACCGCTCAGCAGGCGGTCGGCGACAACGCACAGCGCCTTGTGCGCGTGGCCACATTCCCCTACGACGATCTTCTTGACCTTGAGCTGGCGCGCGATTTCCGCGTGCTGCAACGCGACGCGGGCGAATTGCACGTCGTCGTACCACAGGCCGTAATTGATGGAGTCGTATCCCGCCAGCTCCGACGACATGGTCCACTTCACTCCGGCCATGCTCAGGATCAGCGCGAACGCTCCCGGATTCTCCGGCCATGCCATGATCTCGCCGGCATTGTGAATCAGCAGCACATCCGCGCCTTCGACGTCCCACGGTGTGTGCACCTCGATGCCGGTCCTCTCGCTGATGTCTTCATCAATGAAGGCGACATTGTCCTTCACCACCTCCGGGCTCATGCCGGTGGACGAGCCGACCTGCAACTGCAGCATGGATCCTTGCTGGTGCAGTTCCTTGGCTGCGATTCCCATTTCCTGGCTGAACAGCTTTCGGAGTTCGTGGGCGACGAGCCCGTTGTCGGCGCCGATCGGGCACGTCTGCGCGCAACGGCGGCACAGGTTGCAGCGATACGACAATTCAATCAGCCGCGCCACCAGCGGCCAGTTCAATTCCACGTCGCCGTGCTGCCACGCCGAGACCAGGCCGCCGTGCTTGACGTGCTTGAAGTAGAGCCGCCGCAGGATTTCCGATCGGAACACGGGGCGGTAGAGCTCGTTCCGGCCGCTGGCTTCAAAGATGTGGCACGCTTCCGCGCACGTCTGGCAGTGCGTGCAGTGCTCCATGGTCAGCAGCAGCGGCTGCAGAAAGGTCCAGTTGTTTTCCCGGGTAAACAGCTTTTCCAGACCGGAGAGAAACTGCGCCACCAGGCGCTGCTCTTCGGCCGCCGTCTTCGGTTGCGGCACGCTGACCGCGCAAGTGTCATCCAGCCCGCATTCGTACTTGTCCCGAATCTGCGCTGCGAGCGCTCCCCACGCCCGGTCATGGCCGTCCAGCGGCGGAGGCAGGGGCATCAGGTCACTGTTCTCGAGATGCGCGACAGGCTCGCGATCGCGGCGAGCGACATCCGCGATGTTCAGCAGGCTTTTCACTTGCGAACCTCCTGCGCGGGATTCGCCGCCACAATCTCCGCCCAGGTTTTTTGCCCGTCGGCCCCGATGTGTGCCGCCGCCCAGGTCGGCTTGGAAGCCAGGTACTCGGCGACTTTCGCTTCCACCCGCCCGCCGCGCAAGTTGGCTCGGTCATCCCAGCGCACGCCGTGGTAGGTGAAGTACTTCGCGATGAAGTGCGCCATGTGCGTGAACGGGATGTAGGCAACCAGCGCCGAGGCCAGCAGCAGACCGGCCGCGAAGCCGGTGCTGATGGCCAGCGAAGTGTCGAACGTTACCAGTCCCCGCAAGAGCGCGCTGGCATTGGCTGTCCCTTCGCTGCGAACCAGATATCCCGCGGCGACCAGCCCGTACGTCAAGATGAAAAAGTGCAAATTGAAAATGTCGGCCGCGCTGGTGTAGTTCTTCAGTTCAGGGTCGGTAAGCCGGTGGAACAAGAGCGCTACCGCTCCGCACAACGTCAACACCACGCCGGCGTAAGCCGTGGCGCGATACAAGCCGCGCATCCAGAAAACCAAGCTCGCATGCAAGCCCAACGACGCCGCTGCGGCGATCAGCAACCCCGTGGCGATCGTCAGGTAGAGGCCGGCATGGAACAGGAACGACGCGTACCACAGCCGGCGGTTGTATTCCCACAATCCTTTCAGGAAGGCGATTTCCGGAAGCGTGGCGCGCAGCTCGCCGCGCCAGTTGAAGTGTGGCGGCCTGGTCCACCGGTTGCTGGTTTCGAACGAGGAACCCCCGTGCGCGGCGAGTTTGGGGTCCTCATGCGGAACCGGATACAACTCCCAGCGCAGGTGGATCGGCGCTCGGGCATACTGCATCACGCGGTGAACGCATCCGGCGAGAAAGATCAGCAAGCCAAGATAAATGCCGACGTAAACTGCAATTGTCATGCCTGCCTCCGGACAATGCTTGGGTCCGGACTGCAATTGCTTCCTCCAGAGCGTACCTCCCTTACCTCGCCCGCAGTGTGACCTGCATCACGTGCCTTGGCCCGGGGCCGTCCGCCGCGAAGCTGGCGCGGCTGCGCTCTTCTCCTCTTGCATCGCTATAACGCAGCACATCTCCCGCCTCCTGCCCGTGAACTGCTGCCAAAATGACCCAAAGTGAGCCGACAGGGCGGGCTGGATTTGTCGGTGTTTCGTTGTCTCCCGAAGCGCTGCTCAGCGTCGTAAACTCGCTTCCGACCCCGCCGAATCACGCGCGCTCGCTTCAGGCACACAATCGGCAATCAGCGATGCCCGGATTGTGCCCATGTCACGCCAGCCTGTGCCGTATATCACAGACGCAAGTGCGGTCAGATTCCAGAATGGGAAGCCTCGCGAAAGGACCTGCACATGGCTACCTCTGCCGTGAAGCCCAAACCGGAAACCCTGCGCACCCTTCCCGGTGACGACGTACGCCAATTGATGTGGCGCTTCGCCGACCGCTACGACCTGCAGATGCTGGTGCAGTCTTCGCGCTCGGTCGCCCGCGGCCCCGTCGCCCGGCTGGTCGCCGCCGGCGAACGCCACTCGCACGACTGGACCAAGAGCAAGTCCGAACTGCTTCAGGCCTACGACGCCGCGGGCATCACCGCCGTCTTCATGGACCCCGAGCACGGCGGCTTCATCGCCGGCCCCAAGAACCTCGCGCTGGCGCTGGTGGCCTTTGAACTTGCCTGGGTTGACGGCGGCGCCGCCACTGCCTCCCTCGCCGGATGTCTGGCGCTGGCGCCCATTCACGAGCGCGGCACGCACGAGCAGGTCGAACACTACATGCGCCTCGCCGTGCCGCCCGCTCCCGGCGAGGACCGCCCGCACTGGCGCGGCGCCTTTTGCCTCACCGAGCCCATCCCCTACGTCGGCGTGGACACCGGCATGTTGAACGGCAAACTGCGCATCGCGGAGTGGAAGGAAGGCCAAGAGCCTGTGCTGCAGGTGGACAAACGCGGACGCTTCATCACCAACATCGCCTACGCCAATTTTGTCACTGCCGCCGTGGACTCCGCCGATGCGCGCATCAAGGGCTCCTGCATGGTGATCCTCGAAGAGAATGATCCCGGCATCTTCGACCGCGGCACGCCCACCAAGAAGCTCGTTCACCAGCTCTCTTCCACCGGCGACCCGATCTTCAGCCTGAAAATTCCCGCCTCGCGCATCATCGGCGGCTACACCGTCAAGGACGGCGTCATCGTTCCCAACTACAGCCATGGCGAGATCATTGAGGCCGTCTTCCGCCGCACCCGCGTCACCGTCGGCGTCATGACTGCGGCCAAACTGCTCTCCGCCATCGAACCTGTCATCCGCTACCAGCGCGGACGTTTTCGCGGCGCCGAGCAGGCCACGCCCGGCGCCGTCCGCTATGAGCTCGGCCTGCAGCAGCGCGAAGACGCGCTTCAGCGCCTGGTGGACATCTGGGCCACCGGCGAAGCCAGCGCCTCACTCGCCTTTGCCGCCGCCCGCGCCTTCGACGTCGTCGATCCTCTCGAGCGCGAAAAGGATTCCATTCTCCAGCTTCGCAACATCACCGGCGGGCGCGCCCAGATGAAAGCCATGCGTGCCGCCGAGGAGCGCGCCCTCGAAGCTCTGTCGTTCCCGGTTGGCAGTAAGGCCCGCCTCCAGCTCGAGTCCGACCCGCTCGTCCGCTTCGCCATTCTCGACAGCGAAGCCGGCGTCCTCTGCCCCGCCGCCAAACTGTGGAACACCGGCCACGGCGCCAACATGATGCGCGAGGCCGTCTCCCTCATGGGCGGCTACGGCATCACCGAAGATTGCCCTGGCTTCCTCGGCCACAAGTGGATGGACGCGCAACTCGAGGCCACCTACGAAGGCCCCGAGTGCGTGCAGCGCCGCCAGCTCTCCGTCACCATGACCAACCAGGTCTTCCTCGCGCAGTTCCGCAACTGGATTAAGGAAATGCGCCAGATCGCCTCCACCCATCCCGGCACCGGCGCGTGCACGCTCGCGACCGCCATGATGATGTGGCTGTGGTCGCTCGACTACCTCCAGGTCTCCACCGACGCCAACGGCGCCAGGCTCTACCACGGCCCGCGGCAGGGCGTGACCTTCCCCCTCGCCGACGCGCTCTGCTGGCTGCTTGCCGCGCGCCAGCAAATCCTGGACGTGCTCGAACTGGAAAACGCCGGCGCGGAAAATTCGGCGCTCGCCGAAGGCCTGCCCGGCTTCGTCAATTTCTTCACCGACCTCTGCCACGTCGAATCGGCGCGCGCCTCCGGTGAAGTGGGACGCATCTGCGCCGAGCTGGTCTTCGGTTTCAACCGCCATCCCGCGTGGGACCAGGAGGGCTACCGCGGCTGCTTCCAGGCCGAGGACCTCGATTCGCTCGAAGGCCTCATCCCCGGCATCGCCGCTTGTGCTACCGACGTCATCGCCGCCGACGGCTCGCATCCAGCGAAGGCGGGCCCGTGCGCCGGCTGCTCCGGCAACGCCGCGCAGTTCCTCTGGCTGCGGCAGAAGCTCGACACTTGTCTCACCGGCGCGCGCCTGGCGAAAGACCGCGCCGCCGAAGCGGTGGCCCGCGTCATGATCCCCGAGGCGCTGGATTATCCGGCATGAGTGCTCCTATGGACCTGAGCCCGGAAGCGCAAACGGAGATCATCGAGCGCGAATCCGTCGCCGTGGACATCGCCTGCGTCGGCTTCGGCCCCGCCATGGGCGGCTTCCTGACCACGCTCTCGCGCGCCCTCGCCGACGGCTCCCTGCAGAGCTCCGGCGGCCTTCCTCCGCAGGTCATCTGCTACGAGCGCGCCGACGATCTCGGAGTGGGCGTTTCCGGCGTGGTCACGCGCGCCCGCGGCATTCGCGCCAGCTTCCCCGATCTCGATCCCGCGCAGATTCCCATGGCCGCGCGCGTCACCAGCGAGAAGATGCTTTACCTTCTCGATCCGCTGGGCGCCAGCCGCCGGTCGTTCGTCCTGCGTTCCGCCGACGCGGCGATTCGCGCGCTCCGCTTCGCGCTGCCGATCAAAGATCACGCGCTCGAGCTGCCCTACCTTCCCGAATTTCTGCGCAAGGACAATGGGTTCGTCCTCTCTGTCGGCCAGTTCAATCAGTGGGTCGGCTCGCAAATCGCGGCCGGCGGCATGGTGCAGATCTGGCCCGGAATGCCGGTTGCGCAGGCGCTGATTGAAAACGACCGCGTCACCGGCATCCGCCTTGTGGACCAGGGCACCGACAAAACCGGCAATCCCGAAGCCGCGTTCATGCCCGGCATGGACGTGCGCGCCGATCTCACCGTTATCGCGGACGGTCCGGTCGGGCCCGTCGGCCGCCAACTCGACCAGCAATTCGGCATGCCCGAAGGCCACCATCGCCGCGAGTGGGCAGTGGGCATGAAGTTCGTCGTCGAGCTGCGTGAGGGCGTTGACCTCGAACCCGGCACCGTCTTCCACACCTTCGGCTTCCCCGAGCCGGAAATCTTCGGCTTCTTCTACATCCATCCCGACCGCCTCGCCTCCGTCGGCATCTTCGTGCCCTCGTGGTTCGGCAGCCCGGTGCGCACCGCCTATCGCTACCTGCAGCATTTCATGATGCACCCGTACCTGTGGCGCTACCTTGAGGGTGGGACGTTGCGCTCCTGGGGCGCGAAGTCGCTGCAGGAATCCGGCAAGCGCGGCGAGCCCGTGCTCGCCGGCAACGGCTACGCGCGCATTGGCGAGGGCTCCGGCAGCACCAACGTTCTCACCGGCTCGGGCGTGGACGAAGCCTGGACCACCGGCACGCTGCTCGCCGAAGCCGTCGTCGAATTACTCGGCGCGGGCGAACCGTTCACCCGCGACAATCTTGATCGCGCCTACGTTGCCCGCCGCCGCGCCAGTTGGGTGGAACAGGAAGGCCGCGTCGCCGAAAAAGCCCGCGACGGCTTCCAGCGCGGCGTCGTCACCGGCGTGCTCGGCATGGCGCTCGCCGGATTGACCAAGGGCCGCTTTCCGCTCGGCCACGAGCCGCGCTCCGTCAACGACCGCGTCAGCACCCTCGAGCACTACTTCGCCGGGCGCTTCCCGCAAGCTGAGCTCGAAGAGATCCGCCGCCGCTGCGTCCAGGCCAACACATCGCTTCACGATGCATTAATGGACCGCTGCGGCTGGCCGCAGATCCCCTTCGACGACAAGCTGCTGGTGTCGCACCAGGACGCGCTGCTGCTCGGCGGAAAAGTGCAGGCGCCATCCGGGTACGCCGACCACGTGGTGTTTCACTTTCCCGAGGTCTGCCAGGCGTGCGAGGCCAAGCTCTGCATCGAGATGTGCTCCGGCCAGGCAATCGCGCCCGGCGACGGCGGATTGCCCGTCTTCGATCGCGAAAAATGTGTACACTGCGGCGCCTGCCTGTGGAACTGCGTGCAGACGCTTAACAGCGACGACAGCGCCAACATCGAGTTCCGCGCCGGCGCCGGCGGCCTGCATTCGGCGTTGAATTAGTCCCGAGCCGCGAGTCCCGCGTCCCGAGTTTATTGGCTCGCGACTCGCGTCTCGGGACTTCTGAAACTGAAACTGAAACTGAAACCTCGATTATGCCTTTCCAAATCATCGTCCTCGGCAGCGTTGTTCCCGATCCGCTGCAAACTCTGGAGCCGGTCAGCACACCCACCGGCCCCGCGCTGAAGAACGAAATGATGCTGCCCGCCGTGCTCGATCCCTGGGCCGGACACGCACTCTACGAAGCCGCGAATCTGGCCGCCAAAAATCCCGGGAGCAAGGTCACACTGCTGAGCCTCGGTCCGAAGGCAAAGCTGCAGCAAGTGATGATGACCGTCGCGCAGAAGGTTCCGTTCGAATTGATCGCACTCGACGGTCCCGCCGGCGGCTTCACCGACGCGCACTCCACCGCGGCTGCGCTCGCCGCTGCCATCAAGGCGATTCCCGCACTCGATCCCGCGCGCCTGCTCATCTTCGGCGGCTGGGAATCCGCCAGCCGCGGCGCCGGCGCGACGCTGCAGATCGTCGGCGAACTGCTCGGCATCACCGACCAGTTCCAGGGCGTGGACCAGTTAACCGTCAGCGCCGACGGCTCGCTGGAAATCCTGGAGCGCATCGAGGGCGGTCGTCACCAGGTCTCGACGCTGGCTGCGCCTCCGCTGTCCAACGCCACCAGCAAAGTCCCGCTGGCGACCAATGTGTCCTGCCCCGCCGTCGTCGCCGGCAGCGTGCCGGCCCGCTTCTCCTATACCACCGGCTCGTCCGAGCGGGACAGCCTGTTGTCGGCATGGATCACGCTTCAGAACAGCGGGGAGAGCGTCAGCCTTCTGCACCAGATCCATGTTGACAATACGCCGTAGTTTGCGCGGCCAACGCGGCTTCGCCATCGTCAGCGCGATCTTCATCCTGGTGGTCTTGGCCGCGCTGGCGTTGGCCATCACCCTGCTCACCACGCAAACCGAAACCGGGCATGCCCGCGACATGCAGGGGTCGCGCGCCTACCAGGCCGCCCGTGCAGGACTCGACTGGGGCGCTTACCAGGTGCTCGACCCGCTCAACGTCACGGCCAGTGCCGGCGCGGCGCCGCTGCCGAACTGTCCGGGCGCGGTCGGCAATGCGTGCCCGGCGGCAGCTTCCCCCACTTCAGCCACCATGCCCTCGGGCCCGCTGGCCGCGACGGTTCTTTCCGGCTACACCGTGACTCTCCAATGCTCGTGTGCCGATTTCACCGAGGTCGGAAGGAACATCCGCGTATTTCAGCTGAAGTCGACCGCAACCTACGGGGCCGGTCTGGCCCAGGTGGAACGCCAGCTCTCGGCCCGGGTTTCCTATTGCCGCGACCCCAACGGCAACCCTGCGATGCAGCCTCCCTACGGGTGCAGCTGAGGCACGCGAGATCCTTACTCATCCTCGCACTGGGGTTGGCGGCAGCGCCGGCTTACGCAGGGACGTGCACGTCGAAGGCGTCCGCGGCTT